>JAOPWT010000601.1 GCA_025965555.1 Mycobacterium sp. | reverse complement strand
GCCGAGATCGAGAAGCTCGAGTTCGGCACCGCCGAGTCGGATGGCGACGTCAGCGAGCCGCTTGGCCCCGAACCGGTCGGCATCATCATGTACACGCCAGACGGCTACATGTCCGCCCAGCTGATGCGCCACGACCGCCCCGCCTATGACAGAGCCATCACCGGCGGCGGCACGTCCGAACAGATGGCGGCCGCGGCCGCCGGCTACCTCTGCTACAGCGGACCGTTCACCCTCGACGAGGCGGCTGGCGTCGTGCAGCACCACGTCGAGGTCTCACTGCTGCCGAACTGGGTGGGCGGCGTCCAGATTCGCCAAGCGCGTCTCGACGGAGACACGCTCACCCTCAGCGCGGAAGTGCAATCCCGCAAGGGTGTTTCGTCAACGCACGTCCTGGTGTGGCGACGGGCTCGGGCCCGATAGCAATCGCCGGGTCGATGGCGCCCACCGCGGTGAAACTAGAACGTGTTACATTTTGGCCGCCGTGGACCCCGAGGAGCCCATGAGTAAGACCCGGTCGCTGGCCATCGTCACCGCCGCCTACGTCATCGCCGTCGGCGTGGCTGCGGCTTGGCTCTGGTGGGGCCCGAGCACCGGCAGGCTGTGGCTCGACACCTTCGTCGCCGACGTCTTGGCCACCGTCGTCATCTTCGTCTTCAGCCGCGTCTACCGGAACTCGAGCTTCTACGACGCGTACTGGAGCGTGATCCCGCCGCTGCTGCTGTTCTACTGGTGGAGCCGGGCAGGCCAAGGGGTGGATCAGCCGCGCTGCCTGCTGGTCGCGATCGTGGTGCTGCTCTGGGCCGTCCGTCTGACCGCCAACTGGGTGTACGCCTTCCCCGGCCTGCACCACGAGGACTGGCCTTATCCGATGTTCAAGGAGCGCGCGGGCCGTTGGGAATTCGGCGCGGACCTGCTCGCCATCCACCTCATCCCGACGTGCCAGGTCTTCCTCGGGATGGTGCCGGTGTACGTGGCGGTGACCCGGCCCGGCGTGGGCCTCGCGTGGCTCAGCTGGGCGGCGTTCGCCATCGGAATCGCGGCGGTCGCCCTCGAACTCGTCGCCGACGTCCAGATGCACCGATTCGTGCGGGACCGTCGCCCCGGGGACGTGATGGACCGCGGGCTCTGGAGTTTCTCGCGGCATCCCAACTACTTCGGCGAGTTCAGTTTCTGGCTGGCCCTTGCCCTGTTCGGCATCGCGGCCGCGCCCGCCGACGCGTGGTGGCTGGTCATGGGTGCCGTGGCCATCCTGGCGATGTTCCTCGGTGCCAGCCTCCCGATGATGGAGACACGCAGCTTGGAACGGCGGCCGGCGTATCGCGATGTCGTGGACCGGATGTCGCGCTTCGTGCCATGGCCGCCGAAGGCGGTGTCGTGACCAGGCCGCCGAAGGCGGTGTCGTGACCAGAATGCGGGTCGTCATCGCCGGGCTCGGTGATAGCGGGATCCTCACCGCGCTCCGATTGGCGCGCGACGCCGACGTCGTCGGCATCTCGTCCAAGCCCGCGTTGGTCAGCGGCCAGGAGCTGGGCATCCGACTCAGCCGCCCCGACGACTGGGCCCGTGACTACTTGATCGGCTTCGAGAGGTTTCGCGGCCTGGACCGCGTGCGGACCGTGCACGGCAGGCTCGCCGGTGTCGACCTCGCCGCGCGGAAGGTCTCGGTCGAACGGGAGGACGGCACGTCTGCGACCGAGGACTACGACGCGCTGGTGATCTCGACCGGCGTGGCGAACGGATTCTGGCGGCGGCCGACGCTGCAGTCCGCGGCAGAGGTCGACGCCGACCTCCGCGCCGCGCACGACCGGCTGGCCCGAGCCGACTCCGTGATCGTCGTCGGAGGCGGGGCGGCAGCGGTCAGCAGTGCCGCCAATCTCGCAGGTACCTGGCCGGACAAACGCGTGGACCTCTACTACCCGGGCGAGCGGCCGCTGCTCTCGCACCACCCTCGGGTCTGGAGCCGAATCCGGCGCAGGCTCACCGATCTGGGGGTAAGCCTGCACGACGGACACCGTGCGGTCGTCCCCGACGGCTTCGCCTGCGACGAGATCGGCACAGCGCCCGTCGAATGGAGCACGGGACACGCAGCTGCCTCTGCCGACGCCGTGCTCTGGGCGATCGGCCGGGTGAAGCCCAACACCGATTGGCTGCCGTCAGAGGTGTTGGACGACAACGGTTTCGTACGTGTCACGCCCGACTTGCGGGTGCCAGGCCACGCCGGGGTCTTCGCGATCGGCGACGTCGCCGCCACCGACCCGCTTCGCAGTTCGGCGCGCAACCGCGCCGACGGTCTGCTCGCCCACAACGTCCGCGCGGAGTTCGAGGGTAAGCCGCTGCGCAGCTACCGCGCACCGAACCGGCGGTGGGGTTCGGTGCTTGGAGCCCAACCCGACGGGTTGGAGGTGTTCGCCGCCAACGGCCGGGCGTTCCGGTTCCCGGTGTGGTCGATCGACCGGATTCTGCAGCCCGTGATCGTCCGCAGGGGCATCTACAGGGGTGTGCGCGACTGACCGTCGAGATCCGCCGCACCGGGACGTCAGCGACGCCTTTTCGGCCCGTCCAGGGCCGCCCCCGGATAACAATTCGATCACGCCAACTGGCGCGCCAATCACGATCAAATAAGAGTATGGCCGCAACTCTGAAGAATTTGTCCGACCGCTTATCGAAATCGGCCCGAATTGTTGTCCAGTTCACGTCGAAACCATGTAACGCCTGGCAGGGGAGCTGCGAGGCGCTTCGAACGGCCACGGGGAGACGCTCGCGCGACGGTACCGTGGAATGCGGGCCGGGGATCCCGAAACAAATTCACACCAAGCTCCGAGGGGAAATCGATCATGAAATTCAGTGATATCACCATGCGTGGCGGAACCGTGGGCATGGTGGTCGGCGGCTTGCTCACCGGTGTCGCCGCCGCCACCATCGCCGCACCGGCGGCGTCGGCTGCTCCCGACTGCAGCTCCCAGGGCGTGGCCAACACCGTCAGCACCGTGACGGGTTCGGCCCTTGACTACCTGCGTGCCCACCCGGGTGCCGATCAGGTCGTCTCCGCGGCGCGGAACCAACCGCGAAACGAAGCGGCGGCCAACATCCGGACCTACTTCACGGCCAATCCGCAGGAGTACTACGCGCTGCGCGGGATTCTGTCCCCGATCGGCGACACCCAGAGCCAGTGCAACGTGACGGTGCTGCCGCCCGATCTGGCGTCGGCCTACGACCAGTTCATGGCGGGCTGATCGACCGCAGTCGCCGGGCTACCAGGTATCGACGAACCGCGGTCGCGGAGCATCCACCGGGTGCTCCGCGGCTGCGGCCAAGGTCGCGGAGATCAGCCCGCGGGTGTCTGCCGGGTCGACGACGTCGTCGAGTTCGAACAGCGCCGCCGCGTTGAGCGCCTTGGCGTTCTCCTGTGCCGCGGCGGTGGCCTGGCGGACGCGCTCCTCCCGCTCGTCGTCATCGGTGATCGCCTCGAGTTCCTTGCGAAGGCCCAGCCGGACCGCACCCTCGAGCCCCATCGGGCCGAGGTGGGCGCCCGGCCATGCCACCGTCAGCAGCGGCTCGTGCAGACCGCCACCGCACATCGCTTGGGCGCCAAGGCCGTAACCGCGGCGCAGTACCACCGCCACCAACGGAACTCGCAACGCGGCCCCGGCGACCAGCAGCCGCGAACCGCGCCGCACCAACGCATCGGCTTCGGCGGCCTGGCCGACCATGTAGCCGGGGCAGTCGACGAGAGACACGACGGGCAGGCCGAAGGCGTCGCACAGCTGCAGGAAGCGCGCCGCCTTGTCCGCGGCGCCTGCGGTGATCGCACCCGCCATCACGCGGGTGTTGTTGGCCAGCACCCCCACCGGCCGTCCGTCGATGCGGGCCAGCGCCGTCACCATCTCCGGCGCGAACCGTTCCCGCAGGAACGTCGCCGACCCCTCGTCTGCCAGGGTCTCGATGATCGGGCCGACGTGATAGGCACGCTTGGCGCGCTCGGGAACCATTGTGCGCAAAGATGTTTGGTCCGCGGCGGCACCCGGCGCGGTGCGACCGCGGAAGTAGCCGAGAAGCTTCTTGGCGACGGCGACCGCCTCCGCTTCGTCGGCCACGACGACGTCGACCACACCATTGGGGGCCTGAACCGAGATCGGGCCCACCTCGTCGGGAGCGATGTTGCCGAGTCCGCCGCCCGCGATCATCGCCGGGCCGCCCATGCCGATCGACGCGTCCTCGGTGGCGACGATCAGATCCGAGCAGCCGGCGATCACGGCGTTGCCTGCGAAACAGCGACCCTTGACCACGGCGATCCGCGGCACCAGCCCCGACAAAGCCGCCCACAGCTTGAACGCGCGCACGTCCAGCGACGACACGACCGGGTAGTCGGTGTCGCCGGGGCGGCCACCACCGCCTTCTGCGAAGAACACCGTGGGCAGTCGCAACCGTTCGATGACGTCGAACAGCCGGTCCTTCTTGCGGTGGCCGAGGGCGCCCTGCGTGCCCGCCAGCACCGTGTAGTCGTAGGCAAGTACCGCGCAGGCGGCGTCGTCGACCCGCGCCGTGCCCGCCACCATGCCGTCCGCTGGTGTCCGCTCGATCAGGTCGTCGAGATCGCGCCGGAACCGCTGAGCGGCGATCGCGTACCTGCCGTACTCGACGAACGAACCCGGGTCGACGAGGTCGGCGATGTTCTCCCGCGCCGTGCGACCGCCCCCGGCGTGCCTGCGCTCGACCGCCTCCGGCCGGGCGGGGTCCTCGGTCAACGCCCGGCGTCGCGCCAACTCCGCGAGGTCGGCGCGGCTGGCGGACTGAGGGTCAGACGTTGGTTCGGGCAAGACGAAGCACCTCCGAGCTGGAATACCGTGCGCGCGGTCTCGGGTTGCGCACTGACATGACCGCTTCCTCATTCAACCCGCGCGCACTGCTGGCCGACGCCCGACTCGGTGTGCTGGCCACCATCAAGAGCAACGGCGTTCCGCAGCTGTCGCCCGTCACGCCGTTCTACGACCAGGCCACGGACGTCGTGTACGTCTCGATGACGGAGGGCCGTGCGAAGACGGCCAACCTGCGGCGCGACCCCCGCGCGGCACTCGAGGTGACCAGCGCCGACGGCTGGGCCTGGGCGACCGCCGAGGGCACCGTGACGCTGACCGGGCCGGGGACCGACCCGCAGAGCCCCGAGGTCGAGGCGCTCGTCGACTACTACCGGAGCGCGGCGGGAGAACATCCCGACTGGGGCGAGTACCGGTCGGTGATGGTGTCCGACCGCCGGGTGCTGATGGCGCTCGCGGTGGACAAGGTCTACGGCGAGAGCATCCGTTAGCCGTACAACTCCTCGAACTTCTTGATCGACCGCTCGATGTCGCCCTTGACGGCACGGGAGGCGGCCATGCCGATCGGACCGAACAGCGGCGCACCGCCGAGGTCGATCTTCAGCTTGAACTCGCATCCCCTTGGCAGCGGCTTGACGGTCATGTTCAGCGCGTACCTGGTGCCGCCCACGCCGTCGCCGGTGATACCGATCAGCTTCGGCGGATCGAACTCCTTGACGGTCCAGGTGACGCGGTTGCGCATGCCCTTGGCACACGCCACTCCGACGATGGTGCTGCCGACGGTGAGCTCGTCGGGCAGGTCGCTGCGCCAGCCCTGATGCATCGTCAGCCAGTTCCCGAGAGAGGACAGGTCCGAGACATGTGACCACGCTTCCTCCGGGCTGATGGACAGTTTGCGGGACAGCTCGACTTTGGCCACCCGCTCAGGCTATCCCGCAGGGGTTCGCGGGAAGGCCCCGGCGATGGCGTCGAGGACCGCGGGATAGCGCTTGGCCTCGCGGTGGCCGCCGGGTTTGCCGCTGCTGACCACGCCTACGGCCAGGTCACGCTCGGGATCTGCCCAGATGGCGATGTCGACGAGGCCGGTGTGGCCGAACGCGGCGGGCGCATTCAGCCCGAACGGACCGAATCGCTTGGAGCCCAACATGTATCCGGTACCCCAGCGCATCGGCATCAGCCCCATCGCGATGTCCGGCCGCAGTCGCCTTGCTTGGGTGGTCGCGGCGCGCAGGGTCTCCGGCTTCATGATCCGCACACCGTCCAGTGTCCCGCCGCAGCGCAACATCTCGGCGAAGCGGGACAGCTCGTTGGCGGTCGAGACGGTGCTCGACGACGGCACCACGCTGGTGAGGAATTGCGGGGTGTTGGTGAACGGGATGATCTGATGCGTCGTGCCGCCAACGGCAAGCTTGAACGCCGCGGCGATCGGTGCAGGCAACGGCTTGCCCGTGGCGTGACTCGGCGCCACCAGTGGAACATCTTGCGGCGCAACGCCGTAATTGGTCCAGCGGAAGCCAAGGGGGTCGAGGATTTCCTCGGCCAGCACGTCGCGGATGTCCTTGCCCGTGGCGGCCGAGACGATCTCCCTGGTCAGCGGCCCCCAGGTCAGCGCGTGGTAGACGTGCACCATTCCCGGCGGGTAGATGGTCCGCAGGTTGCCGAGCATCTCGCGGGCGTACTCGCTGTCGTTCATCCGCTTCAGGTCGGGCTTGGGCCCGGTCGCGAAGGGAACGCCTGCGCTGTGGGTCATCACGTGGCGGATCGTGGTGCGGTCCTTGCCGTGACTGGTGTAGGTCGGCAGGTACTCGCAGACGCGATCGTCGAGTGAGAAGACGCCACGCTCGGCCAACATGTGCATGACCGTGGTGGTCATGGCCTTGGCGTCCGAGTACACGCAGAACGGCGTCTCGGTCGTGACGGGGATCTTCTCGGCGTCCGGTGGATCGTCGGGACCGGTGCCCCAGCCGTGCCCGATCGCCCGGTCGAGCACGACCTTCCCGTGGTGGCGGACGCACACCTGTACGGCGGGATGCATTCCCGCCGAGTACCAGTGGCGGGCGGCACCCCAGATGCGCTCGATCACCGCGGGCGCCACCTCGGAGCGGTCTTCGTGGCCGACCGAGGTGACGGCGTCGAGGTCGGCCGGTATGCGGATCCTGCCGTCTGACTTCGTGGGGGAGCTCATGCCTGCTTCCTGTGCAACGTCGCGGCCAGATGGTGCTGGAGCGGCTGGCCCACCGCGCCGAGCCGCAGGGTGTAGACCAGCTCGTCACCGTGGATGCGAATCGAACGGCTCAGCGCCGTAACGTCTTTCGCAGAGGAGGTGAGCCCGATCGAGGTCGCGGTCAGCTCCAGTTCCAACACGTGGCCGGCGACCGTCAGCGAGCCCTCCTGGATTTCCGTGATGCCCGTCGGATGCGCCAGCACGAGTTCGACGCGTCCCGGCGACGGCACCCGCAGATATCCGGTCTCGGCGTGCAGGGGCCGCCCGTCGTCGGCGGCCCTGGTCCGCTGCCCGTAGCTCAGGAACGGCTTGCCGACATGCCCGAACGTGACCTCCTCGAGGTACCCGAACGACGGGATCGTCGGGTACTCACCCGCGCCGGCGCCCGCCCACGTGCCCAGCAGGGGAGCGAGCGGCGCCAACCCGGGATGGAGGTCTGGCGTCATGCCGAAACCCTACTCACATCGCCGTTGACCGCCGCAGACCGCACAGCCTGGACTTGTCGGTGCCCTCTGCGATGATGACGGCATGTCTTCGACCGCAGCATCTTTGGCCGCGCAGGCGCCGCCGAACGAGCGTGTCGACATGGCGTTCGACGAGTTGGCGGAGCTGACCGGGCAGCGCAACGCGATCAACGCGCGCATCGTGGAGATCGTGTTCGAGCTGGACCGCGACGAGCTATGGGGCGCCACGGGCGCGCGGTCCGTCGCGGCCCTGGTGGCCTGGAAGACGGGCACGTCACCGGGCAACGCCGAGACGATCGCCACCGTCGCGCGTCGGCTCGAGGAGTTCCCCCGCTGTGCGGCGGGCATGCGGGAGGGTCGGCTGTCGCTGGATCAAGTGGGCGTCATCGCGGGGCGCGCGGCGAAGGGCTCCGATGAGCACTATGCCGAGCTGGCCGCCAGTGCCACGGTCAGCCAGCTACGTACCGCGGTCAAGCTCGAACCGCGATCAGACCCCGAGCCCCGGCCAGAACCGCCACGGTCGATCACCAAGATCGTCGACGACGAGTCCACCACGTGGCGGATCAAGCTTCCGCACGCCGAGGCGGCGACGTTCGACGCCGCATTGCAGTCTCACCATGATGCGCTGATCGCCGGGTGGAAGCGTGACCGTGCCGATGGCCGCGCCGATACCGATGGCGTCTCCGAGCAGTCACCGCCGTTGCCGGACGGCGTCGCGGCGTTCATGAGTCTGGTCGAGTCCGGTTGGGATGCCGAGGTGGCCCGCCGGCCACACGGGCAGCGCACCACCGTGGTGATGCATCTCGACGTCGAGCGCGGTGCCGCGTCGCTGCATCTGGGTCCACTCCTGTCGGAGAACGAACGCCGGTACCTGATGTGCGACGCCACCTGCGAGGTCTGGTTCGAACGTCACGGCCAGGTCATCGGCTCGGGGCGGGAGACCCGACAGATCAGCCGCCGGCTTCGCCGTGCGCTGGAGCACCGCGACCGCACCTGCGTGATTCCCGGCTGCGGGGCCACGCGCGGTCTGCACGCCCACCACATCCGGCACTGGGAAGACGGCGGCCTCACCGAGCTGGCCAACCTCGTGCTGGTGTGCCCCCATCACCACCGGCTGCACCATCGGGGCGTCATCGCGATCACCGGACCCGCCCATCACCTCATGGTCACCGACGGCGCCGGCAGGCCACTCAGAGCAGGATCGCTGGCCCGCCCTCCGACGCAACCTCCGCCTGCGGTGCCACCCTGCCCCGGAGCCACCGGTGAGCGAGCCGACTGGTGGTGGTACCAGCCCTTCCGGCCTGAGTTACCACCGACGAGCAACTAGCCGCACACCGCGCCGGTGGCCGCCGAGCCGACCAGCTTGCGGTACTTGGCCAGGACGCCGGTGGTGTACTTCGGTGCGGGCGGGTTGAATCCTGCCTTGCGAGAATCGAATTCGTCGGTGTCGACGAGAACGTCCAAAGTGCCCTTGCCGACGTCGAGACGGATCTTGTCCCCGTCCTCGAGGAAGGCGATCGGTCCCGCGTCGACGGCCTCCGGCGCGATGTGGCCGACGCACAGCCCGGTGGTGCCGCCGGAAAACCTGCCGTCGGTCATCAGTAAGACGTCCTTGCCGAGACCGGCGCCCTTGATGGCGCCGGTGATGGCCAGCATCTCGCGCATTCCAGGGCCGCCCTTGGGGCCCTCGTAGCGAATCACGACGACGTCACCCGCGACGATGGTGCCATCCTCGAGCGCGTCCATCGCGGCGCGCTCACCGTCGAAAACCCTTGCGGTGCCCTCGAACACGTCGGAGTCGAAACCGGCCGACTTGACCACGGCCCCTTCGGGGGCCAGCGAGCCGTGCAGGATCGTGATGCCGCCGGTTGGGTGGATCGGGTTGCCCAGCGCGCGAAGCACTTTGCCGTCGGGATCCGGCGGTGCGATGTGAGCGAGGTTCTCGGCCATCGTCTGGCCGGTGACGGTCAGGCAGTCACCGTGCAGCAGGCCCGCGTCCAGCAGGGCCTTCATGATCACCGGCACGCCGCCGATCTTGTCGACGTCGTACATTACGTGCTTGCCGAACGGTTTGACGTCGGCGAGGTGGGGGACCTTGGCGCCGACCCGGATGAAGTCGTCGAGGGTCAGCTTCACGTCGGCCTCGTGGGCGATCGCCAGCAGGTGGAGCACCGCGTTGGTCGACCCACCGAACGCCATCACGACGGCGATGGCGTTCTCGAAGGCCTCCTTGGTCATGATGTCGCGGGCGGTGATGCCGCGCTTGAGCAGTTCGACGACGGCCTCGCCGCTTGCCTTGGCGAAGCCGTCGCGGCGGCGGTCGCTGGCCGGTGGTGCCGCGCTGCCGGGCAGCGACATGCCGATCGCCTCGGCGGCGCTGGCCATGGTGTTGGCGGTGTACATGCCGCCGCACGCGCCCTCGCCGGGACAGATCGCGCGCTCGATGATGTCGACGTCCTCGCGTGACATCAGCCCGCGCGCGCACGCCCCGACGGCCTCGAACGCGTCGATGATCGTGACGTCCTTCTCAGAGCCGTCGGTCAGCTTGGCCTTGCCCGGCATGATCGACCCGGCGTAGAGGAACACGCTCGCCAGGTCGAGTCGTGCGGCGGCCATGAGCATGCCGGGCAGCGACTTGTCGCACCCGGCCAGCAGCACGGACCCGTCGAGGCGTTCGGCCATCATCACGGTCTCGACACTGTCGGCGATCACCTCACGGGAGACCAGCGAGAAATGCATGCCCTCGTGGCCCATGGAGATGCCGTCGGATACCGAAATGGTGCCGAACTCCATCGGGAAGCCGCCCGCGGCGTGTACGCCCTCCTTGACGGCCTTGGCCAGTCGGTCCAGCGAGAGGTTGCATGGAGTGATCTCGTTCCACGACGACGCGACGCCGATCTGGCTCTTGACCCAGTCGTCGTCGCCCATGCCTACCGCGCGGAGCATGCCCCGGGCGGCCGTCTTCTCGAGGCCATCGGTGACGTCGCGGCTGCGGGGCTTGATATCAGGAGCATCGGAGGAAGCGTCTGAGGGCATTGGTCAAGTATGCCTTCGGGTCGTTCGCCGACCAAACCAATTTCGATACCCCGGTGGGGTATCCGGTATGGTGGATTTCATGAAGTCGTTGATCGCTTTGGTGGCCGCGATCGCCACCGCACTGCTCGTGTCGTCCTGTACCAGCCCCGCCTCCGACGGCCACACCGACCACCAGCACGGCAGCGAGACCAGCGCGGCGGCTCAGCCCGCGGACAGCACCGCCCCCAACAACGCCGCCGACGTCGCATTCGTCACCGGCATGATTCCGCACCATCAGCAGGCGATCGAGATGTCCGCACTGGTGCCCCAGCGCTCCACCGACCCGGCGGTGATCAAGCTCGCCTCCGAAATCTCCGCGGCGCAGGGCCCGGAGATCGAGACCATGAAGGCCCTGCTGGCCAAGTGGAACGCCGGCACCGACACCGGTCAAGAGGCTCACCACGGCGGCATGGACGGCATGGAGATGCAGGGCATGGTCGATGACGCGACAATGACGAGGCTGGAGTCGCTCAAGGGCGCCGACTTCGACAAGCTCTGGTTGCAGTCGATGATCGGTCATCACGAAGGAGCCATCACGATGGCCAACACCGAGATCGCCGACGGCGCCAACGCGGACGCCAAGGCGCTGGCCCAACAGATCGTGACGGCGCAGCAGGCCGAGATCGGCCAGATGAAGCAGATGCTGGGAGGGTGACGATGTCTGAGACGTCCGACGCGCTGGACGTAGTAGAGGTGGCCGAGCACGCGGAACAGGCACCGCCACACGGCTACTCGCCCAACAAGGAGAACTACGCCAAACGTCTTCGCCGCATCGAGGGCCAGGTGCGGGGCATCGCCAAGATGATCGAGGACGACAAGTACTGCATCGACATCCTCACCCAGATCAGCGCGGTCAACAGTGCATTGCAGTCCGTGGCGCTTGGCCTGCTCGACGAGCATCTGGGGCACTGCGTCACCCATGCGGTCGCCGAGGGCGGCGACGAGGCCGAGAAGAAACTCGCCGAGGCGTCGGCTGCGATCGCGCGTCTGGTGAAATCCTGACCGAGGTCACGCTCGTCCCCGCGACGATCGAACTGCTCGACGCTCTGCAACGCGATCCCGCTGAATTCGCCGTGCTGGTCGGATGCCCCGTGCCTGCGGGCTGGCCCGAGTTTCCGGAGTCGATCGAGTTCAGCATCGACAAGCTGAGGGAGAAGCCGCGGGAAGCGGGCTGGTGGCTGCACTTCTTCTTCGATGCGGACGGGCGGCTCGTCGGCTCTGGTGGATTCGTCGGACCGCCCGACGACGGAGTCGTGGAGATCAGTTACGAGATCGCCCCAGAGCTCCGCGGGAACGGCTACGCGACCGCCGCCGCACGGGCCATGATCGCCAAGGCCCGTGCCGACGGTGGCGTGCACACCGTGATCGCGCACACGCTGGCGCACGACAGCCCGTCGACGTCAGTGCTCAAGCGGCTCGACTTCCGCCATATCGGGGAGTTTCCCGATCCCGAGGAGGGCACCGTGTGGCGGTGGGAGCTGGCGGAGGACTGACCCCTACTGCTTGCTGACCCCGGTCGGCCGCACCACGAAGATGACCCGGTCGGGGTGATCGGGAGGCGGTTCCGTGGACGGGCCGCTGTAGCGGTCGTTGAGATGCATGTAGAAGCGGCCTTCGGGGTCCGGCACGATCTGTGTCACGTCGCCGCGGATCTCCAGGTACCTGTAGGGGTTGTCCGGGTCTGCGACCGAGAGCGCTACCTGCGGATGTGCTGTGACATTGCGGTACTTCTGCCGCTTGGTGGTGTGTGTGAACCTCAACACCTCGCCGTCCCAGTCGAACCACATCGGGTTGACCTGCACGGTGCCGTTCGGGCGGGTGGTGGCCAGGTGGCCGTAAAGCGGGCGGACCAGCAGGTCCTCGTAGCCATCGGGGATCGCGACCATGGCTTCCTCTCGGGGTGCGTGACTGGCGATTACGCGCTCTGCAACGCCGAATCCGGCGTTGGCGTTACCGCCGGCCGGGGTGAAGATGCGCGCGACGTAACGAACCGCTGGGCTGGGCCGATCAAACGAGCAGGTCAGTGCCGTTTCGGTCGAGCGGTCACCGGGGGCCTGCGAGCTTCGCCGCAGATAACTGGTCCGCGCGCTGTGCGACACTGAATTCACTTTGTATTGGAGGTGCGCGTGCGTCAGGAAACGTTCAAGCGAACTGTGAGCAGAGTCGCCACTGCGATCTTCGCAGTCGGACTGGTCGGCGGATCGGTGATCAGCAGCCCATCTGCCTGGGCCGACCCCGAGGTGAACCCCGATCCGGCGGCGATCGATTCGCAGCCCATCGAGCAACCGGCACCACCGCCGGTCGAGGACGTGCCGCCGCCCGCGCCGCTGCCCTTCGGCTTCCCGCCGCCGGCCGATCCGATGGCTCCCCCGGCAGCAGTTTCTTTGGCCGCGCCCACGGTGATTCCCGAGGGCACCCCCGCAGGCCAAGACCCGACGCCGTACACGGGGCCGCCGGTCTTCGCACCGCCGACGTTCAACCCGAGCAACGGCTCGATGGTGGGTGTCGCCAAGCCGCTCGCCATCAACTTCGCGAGGCCGATCGCGGACCGTCAGATGGCGCAGGCCGCAGTGCACGTCTCGTCGGTTCCGCCGGTGCCAGGCAAGTTCTACTGGCTCAGTGACACGCAGTTGCGCTGGCGCCCGATCAACTTCTGGCCCGCCAACACCACCGTCAATGTCGACGCGAGCGGCACCAAGTCGAGCTTCCGGACCGGCGAGTAGCTGGTCGCGACCGTCGACAACACCACCCATCAGATGACGGTGGTGCGCAACGGAACGGTCGAGAAGACGTTCCCGGTGTCGATGGGCAAGACCGGGCACGACACCCCGAACGGCACGTACTACGTGCTCGAGAAGTTCCCGAGCATCGTGATGGACTCCGCGACGTACGGCGTGCCCAGCGACTCAGGACAGGGTTACAAGCTGACGGTCCAGAACGCGGTCCGCATCGACAACAGCGGCAACTTCGTGCACAGCGCGCCGTGGTCGGTGGCCGATCAGGGCAAGCGCAACGTAAGCCATGGCTGCATCAACCTCAGTGCGGCCAACGCGCAGTGGTTCTTCGACAACTTCGGTAGCGGCGACCCGATCGTCGTGAAGAACTCGGTCGGCACCTACAGCCAGAACGACGGTGCGCAGGACTGGCAGATGTAACACCCGAGCAGACGAGAACGGCCGCCCCGACGGGGCGGCCGTTTTCTTCGTCGAGGACTAGTTCCAGATGCGCACGCGCTGTTCGGGATCCAGGTACAGCGCGTCGGACTCGTCCACGTCGAACGCGTCGTAGTAGGCGTCGATGTTGCGGATGACGCCGTTGCACCGGAACTCGGGCGGCGAGTGCGGGTCGATCGCGAGCCGCCGGATGGCCTCGGCGTCGCGAGACTTGGTGCGCCACACCTGAGCCCAGCCGAAGAACACCCGCTGCACCCCCGTCAGGCCGTCGATCACCGGGGCCGGCTTACCGCCAAGTGACAGCTCGTACGCCAGCAGCGCGATCGACAGTCCGCCGAGGTCGCCGATGTTCTCGCCGACCGTGAAGGCTCCGTTGACGTGCTGACCGCCGCTGAGCTGCCGTGGGGTGAAGTCTTCATACTGTGCGATCAATGCCTCTGTCCGAGAACCGAATTCGGCACGGTCGCTGTCCGTCCACCAGTCGACGAGGTTGCCGTCGCCGTCGTACTTGGCCCCCTGATCGTCGAAGCCGTGACCGATCTCGTGGCCGATCACCGCGCCGATGCCGCCGTAGTTGGCTGCGTCATCGGCCTCGGCGTCGAAGAACGGTGGCTGCAGAATCGCTGCGGGAAAGACGATTTCGTTCATCCCGGGGTTGTAGTAGGCGTTCACCGTCTGCGGCGTCATGAACCATTCGTCGCGGTCCACCGGACCGCCCAGCTTCGCCAGCTCGCGGTCGTAGCCAACGGCGTTGCCGCGCTTGTAGTTTCCGTACAGGTCGGCCCTGTCGATCACCAGGCCGGGGTAGTCCCGCCACCGCACCGGGTAGCCGATCTTGGGGGTGAACTTGTCCAGCTTGGCCAGCGCCCGTTCCCGCGTCTCGGGCGTCATCCAATCCAGGTCGCTGATGCTGACGCGGTAGGCCTCGCGGAGGTTGGCCACCAACTCGTCCATCCGCGCCTTGGCATCGGGTGGGAAGTGCCGCTCGACGTAGAGCTTGCCGACCGCATCGCCCATGAGGTTCTCGACCAGGGCCACGCCACGCTTCCAGCGGTCGCGGATCTCCTCGGTGCCGCTCAGCGTGCGACCGTAGAAGTCGAAGTTCTCGGCCACCAGTTCGTCGGTCAGCATCGACGAGCGCGCGCTGATCACACGCCAACGGAGCCAGCGCTTCCAGTCCTCGAGGTCCTCGTCGGCCCATAGCGCGGCAAAGGCCGTCAGGAAGTCGGGCTGACGCACGACGACCTCGGCCGCAGCTTCTGGGGTGGTGCCGATCGCGGCGATCCAGCCCGCCCAGTCGAACCCCGGCGCCTCGGCGGTCAGGTCGGTGAACGCGCGCAGGTTGTAGGTCAGGTCGGCGTCGCGACGCTTCACCACGTCCCAGTGCGCGGCCGCGATCTTGGTCTCCAGCGCGACGATTCTCTCGGCGGTGGCCTCCCACTCGTTGGGCTGCGGTTCCTCGCCGAGGGCCAGCGCCAACATCCGGGCGATGTGCCCCGGATAGGCAGCCAGGATGTCGGCGTGCTTGGCGTCGCGGTAGTACGACTCGTCGGGCAGGCCGAGGCCGGACTGCGACAGGTGCAGCAGGTAGCGCGTCGAGTCCTTGGAGTCGGTGTCGACGTACAGGCCGGTGCCCCCGCCGACGCCGGTGCGCTGCAGTTCGCCGAGCACGGCCGCCAGCGCGGTCGGGTCGGCCGCGGCGTCGATCGTCGCGAGCTCGTCGAGCAGCGGCTGCACGCCGACACGCGCGACCGTCTCGGTGTCCATGAAGCTGCCGTAGAGGTCGCCGACCCGCTGCTCGTCGCTACCCTCCTGCCCGCCGCGCTCGCTGGCTTCGACGATCAGGTCGCGGACCTGCTCCTCGGCGCGGTCGGCTAGCAGCCGGAACGCCCCGTCGGTGGCTCGATCCGGCGGGATGTCGTGATCGGCCAGCCAGCGGCCGTTGACGTGACCGAAGAGGTCGTCCTGGGGGCGGGCGTCGTCGTCGACGTAGGACAGGTCGATACCGGAGTGGGTGGCTTCTAACGTCACCCCACCATCCTGCCACCGGCTGCCGGGTACCCTCACGGCCATGCCAGACGAGCTCGATGACGAGCCCACCCGGGCGGGCGGCGGCAGCATGACCGGTTTCGGCGTCGGCTCCGCGGTGCTCGGCGTCATCTCGGTGGCCGCAGTGGTGCTGGCGGTGTTGATGTGGAACGGCCATCGCCACGACGTCGACGACCGGGCCTACCAGACCCGCGTGCTTCAGGCCGCCGCCGATTGGACCGGCGTCCTGATCAACATGAACTCCGGCACCGTCACCCAGAACATGCAGACCCTGCACGACGGCACGGTCGGTCAGCTCAACGCGAACTTCGAGACCGCGGTCCAGCCGTTCAGCCAGGTGGTGCAGAAGCTGCAGTCCCAGACGGTCGGGCAGGTCGAATCCGTGGCGATCGAGTCGCTCTTCCATGCCGCGCCCGGCGACGCGGGCCTGCCGCCGGTGCCGCAGCCCGAGCTGGCGAGGGTGTCCTCTCGGACCGACAACGTCATCGTGGTCGCCACGTCGGTCAGCCAGAACGTGGGGGCCAAGCCGCTGACCGTGCACTGGACGCTCAGATTGGCCGTCTCCGACGTCGACGGCAAGCTGCTGGTCTCGCGGCT
>JAOPWT010000594.1 GCA_025965555.1 Mycobacterium sp. | reverse complement strand
GACCGGGCGTTCCAGGCAGAGCGTTGGCACCGAGGTGTCTCCTTCCTTCTGATCCTAGTGGTTGACACCGACAGGGTCGCCCTTCGGAGTCCATCGCACCGAATAACAGCGCGGACACACGGGGTTGTTCCCTGGGGAAACGCCACTATCGTGAGCCGATGGCCCGCGCAGCGACCCAGGCGATCGCCGCACTGGTGACGGCGGGCATCCCGCACGAGGTGCTGAGCTACCACCACGATCCGCGCAACGAGTCCTTCGGCGACGAAGCCGTCGCCGAACTGGCGGCCCGCCTCGACGTGGCTGCCGAACAGGTCTTCAAGACGCTCGTCATCGCCCTGCCGAGGGGCCTGGCCGTCGCGGTACTTCCGGTGCCCCACAAGCTGTCGCTCAAGGCGGCCGCGGCGGCGCTGGGCGTGCCCAAGGCCGAGATGGCCGACCGCGCCGCCGCCGAGCGGTCGACCGGCTACGTCGTCGGGGGCATCTCGCCACTCGGTCAACGCAAACCGCTGCCGACGGTCGTCGACGAGTCGGTCCTGACATGGGACCGCGTGTTGTGCAGTGCGGGAAGGCGCGGCCTGCAGGTGGCCCTGGCCCCCGCCGATCTTGTCCGTCTCACCAAGGCGGTGACCGCCGACATCCTGGCGTCCTAGGGTGAAGCCATGTCACTGTCCGGGAAGACCATGTTCATCTCCGGCGCCAGTCGCGGCATCGGGCTCGCGATCGCCAAGCGGGTCGCCGCCGACGGAGCCAACGTCGCGCTGGTGGCCAAGACCGCCGAGCCCCATCCCAAGCTCGAGGGCACCATCTACACCGCGGCCAAGGAGATCGAGGCCGCCGGCGGCCACGCCCTGCCGATCCTCGGCGACGTCCGCGACGGCGAGTCCGTGGAATCCGCTGTGGCCCAAGCTGTTGCGCAGTTCGGCGGCATCGACGTGTGCGTGAACAATGCCTCGGCCATCAATCTCGGCTCCATCACCGAGGTGCCGCTCAAGCGGTTCGACCTGATGAACGGCATCAACGTCCGCGGCACCTACGCCGTATCGCAGGCCTGCATCCCGCACATGAAGGGCCGGGAGAACCCGCACATCCTCACCCTGTCGCCGCCGATCCTGCTCGAGTCCAAGTGGCTCAAACCCACGGCGTACATGATGGCGAAGTACGGGATGACGTTGTGCGGGCTCGGCATGGCCGAGGAGCTGCGCGCCGACGGGATCGCGTCGAACACGTTGTGGCCCAGGACAATGGTTGCCACCGCGGCCGTCCAGAACCTGCTCGGCGGCGACGAGGCGATGGCCCGCGCCCGCAAGCCCGAAGTGTACTCCGACGCGGCGTACGCGATCTTCAACAAGCCGGCGTCGGAGTACACCGGCCATACGCTGTTGTGCGAGGACGTCCTGCTGGAGTCGGGCGTCAGCGACCTGTCGGTCTACGACTGCGTACCAGGCTCCGAACTCGGCGTGGACCTGTGGGTGGAGACCCCGAACCCGCCCGGCTACACGGGCCCGTGAGCAATTCCCTGTGGGCGGCTGGTCGTTACGAGTCGGTGGCGGAGCGCATCGCCACCATCGCCGGCCAGACCGTCGCTGCCGTCGAGCGTCGGCGCCCGCTCTCCGGGGCCACGCTCGTCGACCTGGCCTGCGGGACCGGCAGCGCCTCGCTGGCGGCGGCCGCGCGCGGCGCCCTGGTCACCGGCGTCGACCTGACTCCCGAGTTGATCGAGATCGCCGAACACAACGCCAGGAGCGCAGGCCAGGCGGTCACGTGGGTGGCGGCCGACGCCGCCGACACGAAGCTGCCGGGGGGCGCGTTCGACGCGGTCGTGTCGAACATGGGGATCATCTTCGTCGATCCGGACCGGCAGGTCGGCGAGCTGGGCCGGTTGCTCAAACCTGCTGGCGTGCTTGCCTTCTCATCATGGGTGCGCGGCGTCAGCAATCCCTTCTTCGATCCGATCGTGGCGGTGCTCGGCGCACCGCCCACTACCGGCTTCTCCCCCGATCAATGGGGAGATCCAGCCATCGCGACGGGTCGCCTGGCTGATTGCTTCACCGACGTCGACGTCGACGACGGGATGTTCACCTGGGAATTCGCCTCGCTGGACGCCGCGCTGCACTTCCTGATCCACGAATCACCGATGCACGTCGAGGTGTTCCGCCGCGTGGAGGGCACCCAGCGGGAACGGCTCGAGGCCGCGTTCCGGGACGCACTGCGCCCGCACGTCAAGGAGGGCGGGGTCAGCTTCGACACGCCGTATGTCGTGATCAGCGCCAGCCGGCGTTAGAGAAGCGTCGCCTGCTCGGGTTCCGGCTGCGCAGGTTCGATGAGTTCGGGCCCGTTGTTGCGCACACTGTTGACCAGCCGAGAGACCTCGCGGATCGCGATGCGGTCGAGGTCACCGTGGCCTCGTAGCAGCCCCTCGTCGACCGGGGCGTCCGGATCCAACCACCGGTCCCAGTCGCGTTCGCTGATGGTCAGCGGCATGCGGTCGTGGATGTCGGCCAGCGGACCCGCGGACTCGGTGGTGATAATGGCGCAGCTGAGCAGCGGCGGTGTGTCCCTGGGTGCGTCCTTCGGCCGCCACGTGGACCACAGGCCGCCCATGAACAGCAGTTCACCGTCCGCGCCGTGCATGTAGAACGGCGTCTTGGCGGCGTTCTTCCCCGTCTTGCCGTCCCGGTTGGGCCGCCACTCGTACCAGCCGTCCATCGGGATCAGGCACCGCTTGCCCTTGGCGGAGTTGCGAAATGCCCCCGACGTGGTGACCGTCTCGGCGCGAGCGTTGATCAACAGCGGACCCTTGCTGTCCGGACCACCGTCGTCGGCCGTCTTCGCCCACGGCGGGATCAGACCCCACCGCATCGGCCGCACCCGGCGGGTCGACTCGTCGTCGGGTTCGGCGTGCCGCTTGACCACGGAGCTGATGGTCGTCGTCGGCGCAACGTTGAAGTTCGGCTGCGGCGAGACGCTGACATCGCTCGCCGCCGTGCTTTCATCGAGCGCCTTGATCTTCTCGGCCAGCAGCGCCGGATCGGTCGTCACCGCGAATCGCCCACACATGCATCCCATGGTGGCAGAGGTTGCCGACAAGGCAGGATGGACGCCATGACAACGTGGCAGGCACCGTCGACGACGACGCCCGTTCGCGCAGAAGTCGAGGTGCCCGGCTCCAAGTCGCAGACCAACCGTGCGCTGGTACTCGCCGCGTTGGCCACTCCGCAGGGCACGTCGACGATCAGCGGTGCGTTGCGCAGTCGCGATACCGACCTGATGATCGGCGCGCTTGCGACCCTCGGCGTCTCACTCGACGGCGCGGGGACCGAGCTGTCGGTCAGCGGCGCAATCTCGCCCACCGCGGACGCGCACGTCGACTGCGGCCTGGCCGGGACGGTGCTGCGTTTCGTTCCTCCGGTCGCGGCACTGGGCGGCGAGGTCGTCACGTTCGACGGTGACGAGCAGGCCCGGGCCCGCCCGATCGCTCCCCTGCTCCACGGGCTGCGTGGCCTGGGTGTCCGCCTGGACGGTGACGCGATGCCGTTCCAGGTGCACGGCGAGGGTGCGGTGGCTGGCGGAACCGTGCACATCGACGCGTCGTCGTCGTCGCAGTTCGTCTCGGGCCTGCTGCTGTCGGGCGCGACGTTCATCGACGGGCTGACCGTGGTGCACACCGGAGAGTCCGTGCCGTCGGCGCCGCACGTGGAGATGACGGTGTCCATGTTGCGCGATGCCGGCGTGGCGGTCGACGACTCGACGCCGAACCGCTGGCAGATCCGGCCGGGGCCGATCGCCGCGCGGCACTGGGCCATCGAGCCCGACCTGTCCAACTCCGTCCCGTTCCTGGCCGCCGCCATCGTGACAGGAGGAGCAGTGCGCATTGCGCGGTGGCCGCAGGTCAGCGTGCAACCCTCCGGAACCATCATCGAGCTGCTTGCCACGGCGGGAGCCACTGTGCACCAACATGATTCGCACCTCGAGGTACGCGGCTCCGACGGCTACGACGGGTTCGACACCGACCTGCACGACGTCGGCGAACTCGCACCGTCGGTGGCGGCGCTCGCGGCC
>JAOPWT010000557.1 GCA_025965555.1 Mycobacterium sp. | reverse complement strand
GGTCCGCTTCGTCGGCAAGGTATCGCTGTCGGCCTATCTGTGGCACTTCCCGGTGATGCTGGTGCTGGGCCGCTGGGGACTGATGGCGGGTGACACATTGCCGGGGATGCTGCGCAACGTCGCGGTCGTCGTGGCCCTCACGCTATTGGTCTCGGCCGTCACTTACTATCTCGTCGAGGAACCAATCATGAACGCGGCCAAGCGATACCGTCATCGGTGGGTGTGATGCGCCGGGCACTCATCTGGGCGGGTATCGCGATCGTGACGGTGATCGCCGTGGTGGGCGTCACGTTGTCCCTGCCTGCCGGTAGGGCACTCGGCAGTCGGGTACTCGACGCGCTCCGCGGCGGCGATCAGGTCTCCGGCGAGCCGACGCCCGTCGCGGACGCAGATCTGAGCGGTTCGGGACCGGGTTCACTCGTCAGCGCGATGACGATGCCCGGACTGTCGCGCACCGGATACGGCAGGGGGCTGCACGCCGCGCGCGTGGTCTATCGCTCGACCAACGGCGACAGCGGTGCCGAGACGGTCGTCTCGGGGTCGGTATTCACGCCGACCGGCAGCCCGCCCGACGGTGGTTGGCCCATCATCTCGCTCGGCCACGGCACGCTCGGCATCGACAAGGAATGTGGACCGTCGCTGTCGGACTCACTCCTCGGACTCATCGAACCCGTCGTCGGGTTCGTCAAGAACGGCTACGCGGTGGCGGTGGCGGACTACCAGGGCCTCGGTGTGGGCGGAGTCCACCCGTACACGGACTCCAAGACGGCCGGCCTCAACATGATCGACGCGGTGCGGGCGCTGCGGCACACGTACCAGGACACCTCGAACCGATGGCTGGCGTTCGGTGGTTCGCAGGGTGGTGGCGCCTCCTGGGCAGCCGACGAACAGGCCGCGACATATGCGCCGGAATTGAATATGGTTGGCGCAGTGGCTGATTCGCCCGTGTCCAACATCAGCCGGATCGTCGACAAGGCTCAGGCGAGCACCATGACGGAGGATCAGCGCCCCGCCTTCCTTGCCATCGTCGAGACTGCTGCGCGGCTGCACCCCGACATCGATCGGGACGACTTCCGCCGTGGTGCCGCCGCCCAGTACTGGACTCTGATTGCGTCGTGCTCTGGCGCGGGCGTCCACGATCGTGACGCGGCGCTGAAGATGGTCACCGCGCAGGACTTCGTACCGGCGTCCGACGCTGCGGCCGACCGACTCCGCAAGGTCCTCGCCGCCTGGGCGCTGCCGCAGCGGAAGTTGTCGGCGCCGCTGTCGGTCGCCTACGGCGCCAAGGACACCTACATCGACTCGCAGTGGACCACCGATGCGATTGCGCGAGCGTGTGCCCTCGGTGGCGTGGTGGAGTGGGATCTGCAGCCGGACAAGGGCCATGGCGACATCGACATATCCAGGCAGATCCAGTGGTTGATGGACAGGTTCGCGGGTAAACCGGTGAAGAATGATTGTCCGTAGGTCCTCGCTTCGAAATCCCGACGGGGACGTAGCGCTTTGGCGCCTGCTGGCATTCGAGGCCAAGAGCGAGGTCAAGCGTCGTATCGCGCGACGCGGAACGCCCGTCGACGAACCGGACCGTCCCTATCTGGTGGTGCCGATTCTCGGACAGTCGAATGCCTTCGGGATGGGCCTCGGAATCGACCTCGAGGGTCTGGACCGCCCGCATCCACGCGTTCACCAATATGCGATGAGCGGGCCCGACAAGGGCACGGTGATCCTCGGCGTCGACCCGCTGATGCACGAAATTCCGGGATTCGGAGTGGGGTTCGGGACGGTGTTCGCCAGACATCTCGCGGAGGCGACGGGAAGGCACGTGTTGTTGGTGCCAGGGGCGCGGGGTGACACGTCCTTCGCACCCAAGAACGGTTACACGTGGGATCCGGCGGACACCACGACGAGGGTGAACCTCTACCAGAACGGCGCCGCGGCGATCGACGCCGTGCTCACCAGATATCCGGGAAGCGAAGTCGCCACCATCTTGTGGCATCAGGGTGAATCGGACGTACCTCTGACCAGCGGAGGGGTCTATCGGGAGAAGTTGGATTCCGTGATCGACGACCTGCGCGAGCGATACGGGGCCGGCGTGCCGTTTGTGCTCGGCCAAATGGTGCCCGACGAGATGGAACTCAGTCGCAAGGACTATTCGGTCATCGACGCCATTCATGCAGACACTCCGAATCGGCGCGAACGGGTCGCGTTCATTCCCGGCGAGCGCGGCTGCATCAATGGTGCGAACGATCGGCATTACAACGCTGCCGGGCAGCGAGCTATGGGCCATGCGATGTGGGCAACTTATGCGGAGATGTGTCGCGACGAGTTGGCGGAGTATGCCGGCGAGTAAGCGCATTCTGGCGGTATTCCAAGCCGTCGTCCTCATCGTCGTCATTCTCTTGGTCGACATGGGGATCAGCGGATACCTGATGTTCACGAATGCCAGGGTCGATCCTCTCGAACATGCTGACGCAATCATCGTGCTCGGGGGTGAACACGATGGTCGCGAGGATTACGCACTGGGGTTGGCACGCGAGGGATGGGCGCCTACCGTCGTGATGTCGGATCCATACCAGGTCGGCGATCGCGTGATGAAGCGAGTGTGCGCCGAGAGTTCGCAGGACGTGCAGGTACTTTGTTTGCGGCCCGAGGTGCTGACCACCAGGGGGGAGGCGATGATGATGCGTCGCCTCGCCGACGAGAGATCGTGGCACAAGATCATCGTCGTCAGTTGGCGCTATCACCTGCCTCGGGTCCGATTCATCTTTCAGCAATGTTTCTCGGACCGGCCGGACGCGGCGGTGGTGACGGCAGTGCCGCGACGCTATCGCTTTTCGTCGCTCGGCTGGGAGTTAGTTTATGCGTATCAGTGGGGAGGACTCGCGAAAGCCGCCGCACAGGGTGAATGTTCCTGACCTGGATATTTCCCGTATTTGTGGCGCCGCCTGGCAAACAGTGACATAGTAAATCCGAGCTCGGGGGCCTCGTTAACGCTCGTAGCTGCCAGCAAATGAAAGAGGTGGGAAGCGTTGTCGGTGACAGAAGAGGTCCTCGCGCTTACCGAAGCGCCGGTGAAGGCCGCCTACCCGACCAGCGGTCCACGGTGGCAGCGGCGATACGTGCAGGTTCTTGTCCTCTCCGACGTCGTCGTCGTCGCTCTCGCGCTGGTCGCGGCCCAAACTGTCAAGCTTGGGCGCCCCGTCACTGCCTCCGATCCAGCCTCGATCTACTTCCGCATTCTGTCGGTCTTGATCGCCGTCATTTGGCTCACCCTGCTGGCCGCTTATCGCACCCGTTCACCCCGCATCGTCGGTGCCGGTGTCGAGGAGTATCGCCGAGTCGTCTCGGCCACACTGGCAACTATTGGGGTCGTAGCCGTCGTGCTCATGATCTTCCGCCCGGAGTTCGCTCGTGGGTACCTCGCCGTGGCCTTCCCGCTCGGCCTGGCCGGGTTGCTCCTGGGACGCAACGCGTGCCGCCTGTATCTCTCCCGGCAGCGCAAGCGCGGCCGTTGCGTGGTCACCGTGCTCGCGGTCGGCGACGCCAGGGCCGTCCGTAGCCTGGTGCAATCCCTGAGCCGCGGCTGGGGCTACGGCTACTCCGTGGTGGGTGTATGTCTGACCGGCCGCAGCTCGGGCGGCACCATCGAGATCCCCGGCGTCGGTACACTGCCGGTCCTCGGCGACGAGGGCAAGGTGCACGACGCCATCCTCAAGACCAACACCGACACCGTCGCGCTGACCACCACCGACCACCTCGGGCCAGAAGGCGTCCGCGAATTGTCTTGGGATCTGCACAATTTGGGCGTCGACCTGGTGGTCACCCCTGGCGTCGTCGACGTCGCCGGTCCGCGCCTGACCATGCGGCCGGTCGCGGGACTTCCCCTGATTCACGTCGAGAAGCCGCAGTACAGCGGCACGAAGAAGATCCAGAAGCTGGCATTCGACTACTTCATGGCGATCTCGGCGTTGATCACCGCGCTGCCGGTGATGATCGCCGCCGCCATCGCCATCAAGCTGACCAGCAAGGGCCCCGTCTTCTACAAGTCCGAACGCATCGGCCTGGACGGCGAGCCGTTCCAGATGATCAAGTTCCGCACGATGGTCGACGGCGCCGACAAGCAGGTCACGAACCTGCTGGACACCAACGAAAGTGTCGGCGGCGTGCTGTTCAAGATGAAGGAGGACCCGCGGATCACGCACGTCGGGCGCCTTCTGCGCAAGTACAGCATCGACGAGCTGCCGCAGTTCTTCAACGTGCTCAGGCGTGACATGAGCGTCGTTGGCCCGCGTCCGCCGCTGCGTCGCGAGGTGGACACCTACAACGACCAGGTCCGGCGACGTTTGCTGGTACTGCCTGGTATCACCGGCCTGTGGCAGGTCAGCGGCCGCTCCGATCTGTCTTGGGAGGACTCTGTCCGACTGGACCTGTCCTACGTGGAGAACTGGTCGATCACCAACGACGTACTGATCGCAGTCAAGACCGTTCGCACCATCGCGACCGGGTCCGGGGCCTACTGACCGACCGCCACATTGGTGTGGCCTGGGTCACAGCAAACGGTTGCCGGAAAGGTGTCATGACGCGCCACGGGTGGCCGGGTGGCCGCCCGCAAAACCTGGGCTGCGTCGATACCGGAAATGCTGCGACTTACGCTGTCATGACGATGACGACTGACGACCGAAGCAGTGCCCTCGACCAATCCGCACTGAACGAGTTCCTCGGCCCCTGGCGGCGCATCGAGGTCCTGGCGGAGACCGGATCGACCAACGCCGATTTGATCATGCGCGCGGCAGCCGAGGACGTCGACGGTACCGTGCTCGTCGCCGAACGCCAGACCGCGGGCCGGGGTCGCAATGGCCGCAGTTGGTCGGCCGTTCCGGGCACCCAGGTGACCATGTCGGTCGGCATCAACGCGGCCACCATTCCCAACGAGGCGTGGGGGTGGATACCGCTCGTCGCCGGATTGGCGGTCGTCGATGCCGTCGAGGCCACTGCGGGCGTCACTGCCGGCCTGAAATGGCCGAACGACGTACTGGCGTGCCCACCCGCGCACGGCAAGCTCGCAGGCATCCTGGCCGAGGTGGCGGCACCGGCGCCGACGATCGTCGTCGGCATCGGGCTCAACGTGTCACTGACGGCCGATGAGCTACCCGATCCCGGGGCGACGTCGTTGGTCATTCTCGGTGGCCGTCCCACTGGCCGGGTGCAGGTCATCGGGGCGTTGCTGGGAGAGCTGGCACGGCGCATCGACGGGCTGCGTGCGTCCCACGGCGCCGACGCCGCGCTGATCGACGAATACACCTCGCGCAGCCTCACGCTCGGATCGCGTGTCCGCGCCATGCTGCCCGGTGGCCGCGACGTCACCGGTTCTGCGCGCGACATCGACGATCAGGGACGGCTGTGCATCGACACCGACGGTGGACCATTCGTGGTTTCAGCGGGTGACATCGTGCATCTTCGCCCCGTCGGGGACACCGGCTCTGGGTAGAGTCGCACCGTGGGTTACCCCGACAACGTGCTGGCAGGCGACGAGCGGGTCGTACTGCACCGGCATCCGCACTGGAAGCGGCTGATCGGCCCGATCTTCGTTCTCCTGATCGCCACGGCACTCGCCGCATTCGGTGCCGCCGTCGTCAACCAAGAGGACTGGGGAGCCACCGCGAAGAACGTCGTGATCGCCGTCATCGGAGCGGTGTGGCTGATCGTTGTCGGCTGGTTGGTGCTGTGGCCCTTCCTCAATTGGCGTACCACGCACTTCGTCATCACCGACCGGCGAGTGATGTTCCGCCACGGTCTGTTGACCAGGGCGGGCATCGACATACCGTTGGCGAGGATCAACAGCGTCGAGTTCCGCCACGGGCTCCTGGATCGAATGCTGCGCACCGGAACGCTGATCATCGAGTCGGCGTCGCAGGATCCCCTTGAGTTCCATGACATTCCGCGCGTCGAGCAAGTTCATTCGTTGCTCTACCACGAGGTGTTCGACACCCTCGGGTCCGAGGAATCGCCGAGCTAGGACGGCTTGCGGAGCACCACGACCGAGAAGCTGGTGAGTGCAGCCACCGGATGTTTCTCGAGGTAGTCGGACTTGGCGCGCTCTAGCGCATGCAGCGGCGGAAGTACCTCGTAGTAGCGGTGGCCGAAGCATGCTTGCCAGCCCTCGATCTGGAAGCCGATGCGCTCGAAGCGCTTGCGCGCCCGCTTGGTCGGGCCAGTGGTCCAGCGGTAGTAGGCCGGGAACTTGTCGGTCTTCGGATTCTCGAGCCGCCCGGGCTGCGCCTTGCGGAGAATCGACCGGGCCGCATCCTCGGGAATGACCTTGTTGATCACGAAGGGCAGCGTGCCGATCGTCGGAAAGAAGTGGACCGCACGGCCGCCGGGACGCAGCAGATTGAAGCAATTCTGGTGAAATGACTTCGGATCGGGGAGGTGCTCGCACAACATCTGCGAGAAGACGAAGTCGTAGGCACTGAGCTCGCTGTCGATCGGCTGGCAGAGGTCGGCAACGCGGGTCTCCACCGTGGTTTGCGCCTTCTCCAACTCGGTCGCGGAGATGTCGATGACGGTGCGATGGTCGGCAAAGCCCCACCGTTCGGAATTCGCGACGACGGGGTTGGCTCCGCCGCCCAGTTCGGCGATCTCCTTGGCATCGATCTGCCGGGCCAGTTGCACCAGGTGGTCTTCGTAGCCCTCCCACAGGTCGACGATGTCGGTGTAGATCACGTCGCCGCCGGTTGCGAGCGTCGTTCGCGCGCCATTCTCAATCACCATGTCCGAACCCCGGTTTGTCATCTTCGGAAAGGTGCGTCGATTTGCTGAACGCCACCATACCCGTAACCAGCGCCGGTGGGTACCGCGTTCAAGGAGTCAGTCGCTAACCATCTCGTCGTTTCTGGAGGTCGGACACTGTCTGCCAATGGCATTTGCCGACGTCGCGGATTCTACCGTTCCGAATGGGGTTGTGAACACGCCTGGAATTGGCTGCCGGAT
>JAOPWT010000503.1 GCA_025965555.1 Mycobacterium sp. | reverse complement strand
TGGTCACGATGTGGGGATGCCCGGATAGTCGGCCCATCGCGCGCTGCTCGCGAAGGAATCGGTCGAGATTGTCCGGGTCCAAAGCGGCGGTGAGCACCTTGATGGCGACCTCGCGATCCAGCAACGGCTGAACGCAGCGATAGACCACCCCGAATCCGCCGTGCCCGATTTCGGCGACATCATCGAATCCCGCGATGCACAATTCCGCGGGGATGTCTGCGAGCACATCCCGCTGGGTTGCCTGCGCGTCGGCGTCGGCCATCGGCGGTCACTATCCTCAGCCCGGGGGGCTTGGCCCCCATTGCTGTAATGACACGATATCGCCGATCCTCCCCACCGACGACGCGATCGATGCTCATAGTTCTACCAATCACGACGAGCATTCGCGGTTCCCTCAGGAGGCGCTCGAGGTGCTCAACGGCGCGACGCGTGCCCGAGGGGTCACGCCAGCAATGCCCGCGCCATGACGACGCGCTGAATCTGATTGGTGCCCTCGTGGATCTGGGTGATCTTTGCGTCACGCATCATGCGTTCGACCGGGAAGTCGATGGTGTAGCCGGCGCGGCCGAACAGCTGCACGGCGTTGGTAGTGACTTCCATCGCGACGTCGGAGGCAAAGCACTTCGCGGCCGACGAGATAAAGTTCAGCGCCGGTTCGCCACGCTCGGCGCGGGCGGCTGCAGTGTACACCAACAACCGCGCAGCATCCACCTTCACTGCCATGTCGGCGAGCATGAATTGCACGCCCTGGAAGTCGCTCACCGGTCTGCGGAACTGCTTGCGTTCCTTGGTGTATGCGATCGCGGCGTCTAGTGCGCCCTGCGCGATGCCGACGGCCTGCGCGCAGATCGTCGGTCGGGTGTGGTCGAGGCTGGCCAGCGCGGTCTTGAACCCGCTGCCCGGCTCGCCGATGATGCGGTCGCCGGGAATGCGGCAGCTCTCGAAATGCAGCTCGGTGGTCGGTGAGCCCTTGATGCCGAGCTTGCGCTCCTTGGGGCCGACCGTGAAGCCCTCGTCGTCCTCGTGGACGACGAACGCCAAGATGCCGTTGGCGCCCTTATCCGGATCCGTCACCACCATCGGTGTACCAGGTTGACTTGCCGCCGTTGGTGATCCAGCACTTGGAGCCGTTGAGCACCCAGTCATCGCCGTCGGCGGGGGCGCGGGTGCGCGGAGTCAGGCTGGGTCAGCTCGTCGAGGTCAGGCAGCGGTCGATGGCAGATCTCCGCGGCCTCGTCGGCAGGCAAGCCGAACATGATCAGCACGTCGCGGGTCACCCGGTCGGCGGTCTCGGCGTCGTCACGCTCCGGCTCGTCGTGCAGCAACTGACCGAGCCCCATCAACGCGCCACCGGCGACCGCCAGCCCGAGCACGGGGTCGTCGACCGAGAGCCGGCCTGCCCGCGTCGCGGCGTCAATGTCACGCAGAGCCCGTGGGGCCAGGCCACGGTCGGCGGAGATCATCGTCAACCCGGAGTTGAGCAGCACCCGCGACATCTCTGGGCGCTGCCGAAACAACCGCCCGACCAGACGGAAACTTCGCGCGAATGTCTCCGCCGGATCCTCGCCCTCGGAGGTGAGCTTGTCGAGTATCGAGCCGAGTTCGTCGAGCACCTCGTTGACCGCCGCCTGGAACAGCTCTTCCTTGCTGTCGAAGTGGTTGTAGAACGAACCCATCCCGACGTCGGCGGCCTGGGTGATCTCGAGCACCGGCACGTTGAGTTTGCCGGCCGCAATAAAAGCCTGCGCGGCGCGGATGAGTGCCGCGCGGGTGCGCATCTTGCGCCGCTCCAGGCGGTTGCCGGCGACTGGCTGCGCCTCAGTCATGCGCCGATGTTAGCAGAGACCATCAATAGTGAGAATTTCGTCAGAAAGACTTGACGGCGGACCCTTCTGTAAGTGACGATATCGTCAGTCAACCGAGGAGACCTCGTGGAAACCCATGTCGACGCACACAAAGACCTGCACAGCGAGGAGGGCGCCCTGCGCGGAGAGCACCCCGGGCGCTCCCGCAACCCCCTGATCAAAGTCCGCGATCTGGCATGGCTGGAATTCGAGAAACCAGATCTGGTCCGCGCGGAAGCCTTCGCGCTGGCGTTCGGCTTCACCACAGTGCTGCACACCGCTGATGAGCTTTACCTTCGTGGGACGGACGCCGGCTCGACGTGCGTGATCGTCCGCCGCGGAACGCATTCGCGGTTTGTGGGCCCGGCGTTCGCCGCACAGGACAACGCCGACGTCGAACGGCTCGCCAGCGCCACCGGGAGGACGACCCGCACGCTGCCAGAGGCCGTCGGCGGCGTCGCGGTGGAACTGACTGATCCCAGCGGGATTCCGGTCCGCGTGGTCGCCGGGATGCACGAGTTGGCCGAGCTGCCCGCACAACAGCCGCACACCTTGAACTTTGGGCACGAGCTGCGGCGCACCAATGCCACCCAGCGCTCGCCGCGCGAACCCGCCAGGGTGCAGAGGTTGGGTCATGTCGTCCTGCAGAGCACCAAGTACCTCCAGACACTGGACTGGTACCTCGACCACCTCGGGTTGATCGTCAGCGACTTCCTCTACTACCCCGGCCAGCGCGACCGCGGCCCAACGATGAGCTTCATCC
>JAOPWT010000449.1 GCA_025965555.1 Mycobacterium sp. | reverse complement strand
CACCAATGAATCGAACATGCCCCAAATCTAGGAACCCAATCCGACACCGACCACCCCCCACCACCCCCACTGTGGATCAAACCCAGACTGTGCACAACCCCACCACCGGACACCGAAAATGTCAGTGGCACATGCTAACTGGCTTGGTGCGAGAAAAGGGGCACCCGCTTCAGGGTGCCCCTCTCTCGGTGTTTGGATCAGCGGCCGCGCCCGCGGGGGCAGCCAAGCCGAACAGGGCACTCCCGAATCAGGCGGTCTGCTCCTGCACGGTCTGCTCGGAGGTCTTCCCAGCCGGCACCGCGGCGCGGCCGAAGACCATCGACTCCTCGATGCGGTCGAACCGGTGGTCGATCACGTCAAGCACGTAGTTGTGCCGCACGTTCCACGGTCGGTGGATACCCGACTTCGGCAAGGCATGCGGGGCACGCTGGATGTAGTTCGCCTTCAAGTCGAACGTCGGCTTCTCCCGCATCGGCACGCCCCCCAGATGCGGGTAGGCGTGTGTGTATCCGTGAGCATCCATGTACGCCAACAACTTCGCCACCGCGCGCGCGGTCATGTCGGCGCGCAGCGTCCACGACGCATTGGTGTACCCGATGCACCACGCCATGTTCGGGACGTCTTCGAGCAGGTACTCCTTGTAGACGAAGCGATCGGTGGGCGTGATCTCGGCGCCGTCGACGGTGATCGTGATGCCACCCAACGCCTGCAACTGCAACCCGGTCGCCGTCACGATGACGTCGGCGTCCACGCGGTTGCCTGACTTGAGCACGATGCCGGTGGCGTCGACGTGGTCCACGTGGTCGGTCACCACGTCGGCGCGACCATCGCTGATGTGGTCGAACAGATCTCCATCGAGGACCAGGCACATGCGTTGATCCCACGGCTCGTACCGCGGCTTGAAGTGCAGGTCGACGTCGTAGCCCTCGGGCAGCGCCGCGATCGTCCGGTTCCTGATCAGCCACCGCCCGAACTTCGGCGCCTTGCGGAACATGAAGTACGACAGCACGGAGAAGGCGGCGTTGCGGAGCCGAACCACCTGGTGGGATAGCTTGCGCGGCAACATTTTTCGGATCGCCTGCACCATCGGGTCGATGCGGGCCATCGACATCATGTAAGTCGGCGAACGCTGCAACATCGTCACGTGCGCCGCCGTCTTCGCCAGCGCGGGAACCAGACTGATGGCCGTCGCACCGCTGCCGATCACGACGACCCGCTTGCCGGCGTGGTCCAGCGACTCCGGCCAGAACTGCGGATGCACGACGTCGCCCGCGAAGTCCTCGATGCCTTGGAACTGCGGCAGGTACGGCTTGTCGTAGTCGTAGTAACCGGTGCCGAAGAACACGAAGCGCCCCCGGTAGAGCTTCTCCGTGCCGTCGGGCGTCTCGGTGTGCAGCGTCCACGTGTCGGTGGAGGAATCCCACTCTGCCGAGATGACGTGGGTGTCGAATCGGATGTGCCGATCGATGCCGTGATGGCGTGCCGCGTCGGTGAGGTAGTCGCGAATGTCGCCACCGTCGGCGACGTTTTCCGGCCTGGTCCACGGCTCGAAGGGCAGGCTCAGGGTGAAGATGTCACTGTCCGAGCGGATGCCCGGATAGCGGAACAGGTCCCAGGTGCCGCCGATGCGCTCGCGCCGCTCGAGGAGCGTGTAGCTCAGCTTGGGATTCTTCTCGTGAATGCGGTACGCCGCCCCGAGACCCGAGATACCCGCGCCGATGATGAGCACATCCGAGTATTCCGCCTGGTCGTCCATCGAGAACCTCCCTTGGTCCTGCTCCGTACCAACCCACGATAGGGGGTCAACCTCGCAGGGCGTCGACGATCCGAGCCAGTGAGTCCACCTGGATGGGTGCGGGCTGGTAGACGCACACCTGATCGCTGACACCGGCCACGCGGTCGCGGATGTGCGCGGCGATCTCCGCTGGCGTGCCGCACGCGGCGATGGTGTGCAGGACGTCGTCGTCGATGAGGCCGCCCATCTCCTGCCATCGCCCCTGCTTGGACAACGCGTGCAGTTCGGGCTGCAGGTCGCCCCAGCCGTGCGCGTCGAGCACCGGGCGATAGGCGGGCGTCGACCCGTAGAACGCGAGCAGCTGACGGGTCGACGTGTGGTGCGGGTCCTCGTCGCTGACCGAGACGATGATTTCGGGGATGACGGCGAAGTCCGCACGACTGCGACCCGAGGCCGTTAGCCCCTCGTCGACCTTCGTCATGGTGACGTCGTGGAGAAAGCGCTTCGAGCCGAACGGCATGACCAGCAGCCCGTCGGCGGCCTCGGCCGTGGCACGGGTGAGGCGCGGCCCCAGCGCGCCGACGTAAATCGGCGGCGGCCCGTACGGGATGGACTTCGGGGTGAAGTTCGGCGTCATCAGGGTGTGGCGGTAGAACTCACCGCGAAAGGTCAGCCGCTCGCCGGTGGTCCACGCCTCGAAGATCGCGCGCAGCGCGCCGATCAGCTCGGTCATCCGTGCGACGGGCTTGTCGAACTCTGCGCCGAACCGCTTCTCGATCTGGGTGCGGATCTGCGTGCCAAGGCCGAGGATGAACCGCCCTTCGGCGAGCAGCTGGTGGTCGATCGCCTGATGCGCCAGATGAATCGGATTGCGCGGGAAGGCGATCGCCACGTTGGACATCAGGTCCAGGCCGCCGACGGTCGACGCCAGCGTCAGTGGCGCGAACACGTCGTGCGGCCCCTCGAAGGTGAACACCCCGGTGGCACCCGCGTCGCGCAAGGCCCGCGCTCGATCAATCGCATCCGTCGGTCCGAACAGCGCTGTCATGACCTTCACGCGTGAGAGCCTAGTCGGGTGACCATCCCAGCCGGCCCCGACGTCGTGGTCGTGGGCGCCGGGTTCGCTGGACTGACCGCCGCGCGCAGTTTGACCGCACTCGGGTACGACGTAACCGTTCTCGAAGGCCGTGACCGTGTCGGCGGCCGGTCCCACACCACCACGATCGCCGGTGTCCCCGTCGATCTCGGCGGCACCTTCGTCGGGCCGACCCAGACCGCGGTGCTCAAGCTCGCCGCCGAACTCGGCTGCGAGACCACGCCGACCTACAACAAGGGCAAGAACCTGATCCGCTGGCGCACCCGCGTCAGGTCCTACCGCAGCACCATCCCGAAGTTGTCCATTCTTGAGCTGCTTGACGTTTCGCGTATCCAGTGGCGGTTCGAGCGCCTCAGTAGGCAGGTCCCGCTCGGGCAGCCGTGGACGGCGCCGACGGCCCACCGCCTCGACCACCAGACCATGGAGGGCTGGCTGCGCTCGCTGCACGCCGGCAAGAGCACCAGGGATCTGATGGCGATCATGGCCAGGGTGACGTGGGGCTGCGAGCCCGACGAGGTGTCGATGCTGCACGCGGTGCACTACATCAAGGCCGCGGGAGGTCTCGGCCCGCTGCTCGACGTCAAGGGCGGCGCACAGCAGGACCGCTTCCCGGCGGGTACGCAGCAGATCGCGCGGCGGATGGCCGACGAGCTCGGCGATCGGGTACGCCTCGACAGCGTGGTCGGACGCATCGAACACGGGGCAGACCGCGTCACCGTGCACACCACCACGGGGGCGGTGACGGCACGCGCCGTCGTCGTCGCGGTCCCACCCGAACACCGCGCGGCCATCACCTTCGACCCCGTACTGCCCGCCGGCCACGACGAATTGGCGAGGCACTGGCCGCAGGGCCACCTCAGCAAGGCCTACGCCGCGTATGAGACACCGTTCTGGCGGGCCGACGGGCACTCGGGCGAGGCCTTGTCCGACGACGGTCCGGTGTTCATCACCTTCGACGTGAGTCCGGCCGACGACGGGCCGGGAGTTCTGCTCGGCTTCACCGACCCGCGCACCTTCGACCCGCTCACACCCGACGCCCGCCGCGCCCGCGTCCTTGACTGCTTCGCCAACCTGTTCGGCGATGACGCGCGGTACCCGATCGACTACGTCGACCACCGTTGGGGCGCAGAGCCGTTCGCGCCCGGCGGTCCGACCGCCGCGGTACCGCCCGGCTCGTGGACCAGCTACGGGCAGTGGTTGCGGGAACCGGTTGACGGCATCTTCTGGGCAGGCACCGAAACCGCCGATCAATGGACGGGCTTCCTCGACGGCGCGGTCCGCTCGGGACAGCGCGCGGCCAACGAGGTCGCCGGGTACCTGACTCCTACGAGCTGATCCGCCGCGGCTGCCGCACCGATTCGGCCAGCCCGCGAAGCTGTCGATTCACCTCGTCTGGCTGTTCGAGGATGGCGCAATGCCCGCCGGACAGCTCGACGAAGGACACCAGGTTCGGTGCGTCGCCCGCGATCCGACGCGACGACCCGATCGGGAGCAACCGATCATCGCGACTACCGATGACGAGCGTCGGCACGGTCAGGTTTCGCAGCGAAATGTGTTTCGGGCCAAGCGAATCGACGAGCACCCTGGCCCAGCCGCCGCGGCCCGCAGGCGGCGTCTCGGTGAACAGGTCGAACACGAAGTCGGCGATCGCAGGGTCGGCGCCGCGCCCCACTGCCAGCGCGGCCACGAACCGTCGGCTCTGCTGTACCGAGCCCGGCACCAGCGGGGCCGCACCGAACCTCTTCAGCAACAGCCCGGCGGCTCGCACCCTGCTGCCCACCAACGGCGGCGGCACGGGAAGGAAGTTGACGTTGCGCAGCAGGTCACCGGTCGTCGTGTTGATCAGCGCAACGGCGTCGGCGCACTGCTGCACCCGCTGCGGGTAGCGCTGCGACCACGACGAGATCGCGATGCCACCCATCGAGTGACCGGCGATCACGGCCCGCTCGCCCGGCGCAAGGGTCGCGGCCAGCACGGCGTCGAGGTCGGCGGCCAGGAAGTCCAGACCGTAGTTGCCGCGGCGCGGTGGCACTCCGCTCCGGCCGTGGCCCCGGTGGTCGTAGGCGATGACGCGGTAGTCCCCGGCCAGTTCGGTGATCTGATTGGCCCACACCCTGATCGCGCAGGTGATTCCGTGCGCCAGCACGATGGGGTAGCCGTCCTCGGGCCCGAAGACCTCGGTGTGGATCTTGGTACCGTCCGCCGAGCGGACGGCGACCGCACGTCCCGGTGGCATCGCGTCCAGCACCGCCAGCCGCCTCGAGCTCGTCCTCACGTGCGCTCCGATCTGCCGCGGCACCTTTGCCGGTGGCTGCAGAATTGTAACTATCGCCGCGGTCAACGCGGCATCGTGACCACGGGTTTGATGGCTGTACCCGTCGTCGCAGCGGACCACGCCGCACCGAAGTCGTCGAAGGCGAACCGCGTCACCAGCTTCTCCAACGGCAGCTCACCGCGACGCGACAGCTCCGCGAGCCGTGGGATGAACACGTGCGGATCACTGTCACCCTCGACGACGCCGCGCACGCGCAGGCCCTTGGCCATGATCAATCCGACTGGCAGGTCCGCGTGGAGTGCGCCCAATCCGACGAGGGCCAAGGTGCCGCAGGCGCGAAGCGTGGCCAACGCGGTCGCGATGACCGCGGGCAACGCCGTGGTGTCCACGGCAACCGTGGGGCCGCCGCCGGTCAGATCGGGTAGGTGCGCGATGACGTCGTCGGTGGGATCGAGTACCGAGGTGGCACCCAATTCCATTGCCAGCGAACGACGTTCGGCTTTCGGATCCACGGCGACGATGGCACGGCAGCCCGCGATCCTGGCACCCATCACCGCCGAGAGGCCGACGGCCCCAGCGCCGAACACGACCAGCGCGTCGTCCGTGCCGACGGCTACCGCACCGAGCACCGTGCCGACACCGGTCTGCACGCTGCAGCCGAGCGGCGCCGCCAGTGCCGGGTCGAGGGGCTCGGTCAGCGGAATGGTGTTGGCGGGCCGGGCCAGCGCGTGCGTGGCGAAGCTGGACTGGCCGAAGAAGCCACCTCGCAGCGGCGCACCCCCCAGGCGCAGTGCGCTCGTCTCTTCCGCCCGGTCACCGCGCAGGTTCAGATCCGTCGAGTGATCGCAGTACGCGGGCCTGGCCGCTGCGCAGCTGGCACACCGTCCGCAGCTGGCGAAGGTCAGCACCACCTGTCGACCGACGTCCAGCCGCGCCCCCGGCCCCGTCTCGACCACGGTGCCGACGCCTTCGTGGCCGAAGACCATCGGCAATTTGCGGGCGGGCCACCGTGCGGCGACGCTGACATCGGTGTGGCAGATGCCGACCGCGTCGATGCGGATCAGCACCTCATCGTCGACCGGCGCCCGGACCTCCACGTTGACCAGCTGGGGCTCTGCTGCCTCGGAGAGCAGTACCGCGGCACGTGCGTCCATCACTTGGCGATGTTAAATGGTGACGATGCGCGCCATTCAGATCCCCCGGCTCGACGGTCCAGCGGCTGCGGAGCTCGTCGAGATCGACGAACCAGTTCCCGGCGACGGCGTCCTCATCGACGTCCATGCGGCAGGCGTCGCATTTCCCGACGCCCTTCAGACGCGCGGGCTCTACCAACACAAGCCGGACTTGCCCTACATTCCGGGCGCCGAGATCGCCGGCGTCGTGCGCAGCGCCCCCTCCGGTGCTCACGTGACGGCGGGTGACCGGGTCGCCGCGCTGACGATGCTCTCCGGCGCGATGGCCGAAGTCGTTGCGCTACCGGCGGATCGAGTGTTCAAGCTGCCAGATGCGGTGTCCTTCGAAGCCGGCGCCGGACTGCTCTTCAACGACCTGACGGTGCACTGCGCCCTGCGCACCCGCGGACGACTGGTGCCAGGCGAATCGGTATTGGTGCACGGCGCCGCAGGAGGGATCGGTACCTCGACGCTGCGCCTGGCGTCGGCGTGGGGTGCGTCGCGCACCATCGCCGTCGTCAGCACCGCGGACAAGGCCGACGTGGCCCGCGCCGCGGGTGCCACCGACGTGGTGCTCGCGGACGGTTTCAAGGACGCCGTCAAGGAGCTCACCGGCGGGCGGGGCGTCGACGTCGTGGTGGATCCCGTCGGCGGTGACAGGTTCACCGATTCACTGCGATCCCTGGCTCCCGGTGGTCGGCTGCTGGTGATCGGCTTCACCGGTGGCGACATCCCGACGGTGAAGGTGAACCGGCTGCTGCTCAACAACGTCGACGCCGTCGGTGTGGGCTGGGGCGCCTGGGCAGCCACCCACCCTGGATACCTCGCCGAACAGTGGGCCGAGCTCGAACCACTGCTCGCCTCCGGCGCGGTGTCGGCGCCCGAACCCGTCGTCCACCCGCTCGAGCGGGCCGCCGAGGCGATCGCGTCCCTCGAGGACCGCACCGCCAAGGGCAAGGTCGTCGTCAAGGTCCGGTAGGTCGGCATCCCCCGCCGAGATCTACGACACGCGTGGAAGCACCAGTGTCGAACGCGCACAGTCGAGCACGTGCGTGGAACGGACGAACTCGGCACCGGTCGCCACGGGCTCACCGGTTCCCAGATTGCGGGCGAAACGCGGGAACGAGCCGCCCGCGATGGTCAGCCGGATCCGGTGACCCGCGCGAAACCGGTGGGCGATCGGGTCGAACTCGATTCGCAGCGTCTCCGACGGCTCCGACCCGACGCTCGCATATCCGTCGGAGACGTTCTGGGAGCGGCCGTTCGGGTCGACGTCGCTGAGCCTCACGGCCACGTCCGCGGTCGGCGTGTCGATGGCGTGGCCGAGTTCGACGTACGGAACCCCGATGACCTCCAGGTCGGCCACGAGCTCCGGCCCGGTGAAGGTCAGCGCATCGGAGCGCCTGGCGAGCGCGCCGTCGTCGCGGTAGCCGGCCGCCGCCGCCAGCAGCAGCCGCCCCCCGATGGTCGGCGTCGGATCGGCGGGGTCGTACACGAAGCTCAACCGGGTGTCCGCGACCGCGGGCGCGTCGGCCAGCACCGCGCCGGGAAGCGGATGTAGCACGGTTGCCGTCGACGGTGGCGGCCAATCGGGCAGATCGCGCCAGCCGCCGTCGCCCGTGACGAAGATCCGGACGGGCTCGGACCGCCGACGCCCGGCCAGCCAGTCCAGCGACTCACGGATCGCGACTCCCCCACCTTCGCCGTGCGTCCACGGCCCGATGACGAGCGCGACCGCCACGCCGTTGTCCCGCAGCTTGAGAAACTGCGCCATGGTCTGATCGAAGAACAGGTCCTGCCAGCCGCCGATCAGGAGCACGGGCTGCTGCGCGGCCTCGAACGCGACGGCCCGGCGGCGCCAATAGTCGCCCGACGGATCGGCGTTGTCGAGCCAGGACTCGTAGAACGGGGAACCGCCACCCATCACGGCGTCGGCAGCGGCACTCAGTGGCAGTTGGCCGAAGGCCGGCTCCAAGCGGCGCGGCGTGAGAACCGTCCTGACGAGTTGGCGAAAAAATTCCACCCCGCTCGTGCCAGGCCATCTGATAGCCCCAGGTCAGAAAGTCGGAGAGGGCGAAAGTGCCGGTGCCCCACGCGGCGCGGCCGATGTCGTGCGGCCCCATCGTCACGACCGCAGTGGCGAGCTCAGGCTGCGGATCCGCCAGGAGCGCCAACTGGGTGAATCCGAGATAGGACCCGCCCACGGTGGCGAACGTTCCCGTGAACCACGGCTGCCGACGGAGCCAGTCGACGGTGTCCACGCCGTCCTCGACCTCGCCATGACCCGGTTCGAAAACGCCCCCGGATCCGAAACTGCCTCGGGTGCTTTGCAATACGACGTGGTAGCCGCGCGCCGCGTACAGGCCGAGGACCACCCTGGTCGGCAATGCGTCCCGTGTGTATGGACCACGCAGTAGCAGCGTTCCGGCGGGCGTGCTCGTCACCGGCGCGTAGTGATCGGCGAGTAGCTGCACACCGTCACGCATCGGAACCGGCAACCGTCGACTGATCCGGTAACGCGTAGTCGCGCGCTCGAGGCCGAACCGTCGTCCCGCCAAACGCTCGGCGAGTCGCGTCAGGACATCGGGAGGGTGCCCGTGGGCGCGGCTGTCGGGCACAGCGCCACGATAGGGCCAGGCGGCCCCCGGAATGCTCTTCGGGTGCCGCGTCACGTCGTGATTCAAGGTTGCTTGGCGCGGATCAGGAAGGCGGCGGCCGCTACCGCCGCGACGACACCGATCACACCCCACAGGACGAACGAGAAGACCAAGGAGCCGGCAACGAACCCGCCGAAGGTCACGGACAGGTACACCGCCCAGATCAGGCGGTAGGCGCACCACGCCGCGAGGACGGCGCTGCTGATGCCGATGTAGCGGCTGTGCTGGCGGTCGACGCGGTTGATCTGTTCCTCGATGGCGGTCGGGACGATGTTCATGTGCGGTATTGCCTTTCGTGGGGCGTCGCCTCGGTGGCGTCGTCGTTGAGGCAAGTACACGGCGCGCACCCGGCTACCGATCCCAACTATTGCGGGCGGCACAGGCGCTGACAGGAGGACACCAGCGGCAGACGCTACCGTCGGCTCGATGCGGTACATCATCATCGGCGCGGGTGCGGTCGGCGGGACCATCGGCGGGCGGTTGGCCCAGAGCGGGAACGACGTCGTGCTCGTCGCGCGCGGGGCACATCTTGCTGCCGTGCAGAACAAGGGATTACGTCTTATCACCGCCGCGGGCGTCGTCACTGGGGCGATCCCCGCCGTGAACGGACCGGCCGAACTCGGGGAATTGCGTCCCGACGACGTCCTGGTGCTCGCGGTGAAGTCGCAGAACACCGCGGACGCCCTGACCGAGTGGTCGGCGGCGCCGGTGGCAGGCGGCGGCTCGGCCGGTGAGCTGCTCCCGATCGTCTGCGCCCAGAACGGCGTCGACAACGAGCGGATGGCGCTGCGGCTGTTCGGCACGGTGTACGGGATGTGCGTGTGGCTGCCCGCGACGCACCTGGAGCCTGGCGTGGTGGTGTCGCACTCCGCTCCTGTGAGCGGGATCCTGGCGCTGGGCCGCTATCCGTACGGCGTCGATGGGCTTGCGCAGCAGATCGGTGCGGATCTGGCCAGAAGTGTGTTCGACGCCCCCGTCGTGGCGGACGTGATGCGTTGGAAGTACGGCAAACTGCTCAAGAATCTCGCCAATGCGCTCGACGCGCTGTTCGGTGACACGGCATCTCAGTACGGGCAGCGGGTGGCCGACCTCCGGCACGCCTGTCAGGCCGAGGGCGAGGCCGCGCTGGCGGCCGCCGGGATCGCGTACAACACGGACGAGGAGCGGCGGGCGGTACAGCGCGATCGGATGGAGTTCCAGGACATTCCCGGCACGCCGCGAGGCGGCGGGTCGACCTGGCAGAGCCTGACCCGCGGCGCCGGCTCGGTGGAAGGTGACTACCTCAACGGCGAGATCGCGCTCCTCGGGCGGTTACACGGCGTCCCAACGCCGGTCAACGACCTGTTGCAACGGATGGTGGCCGAGGCCGCACGGGAGTGCCGCAAGCCGGGTGACATTCCGCCCGAGCGACTGCGGGAGCTGCTCGACCCGCAATTGAAGCGGTCGTGATGACCAGAACGATGGCGCGCGATGACCAGGTGCGCAATGATGCCGCCCATGCGCAATGTCTCGAGTCTGGTGCCAATGCTGGCGCTCATCGGTCTGGCGGCTGCCACGGCCTGTGCCCCTGCTGACGACACGGCGACCAGTTCGTCATCCTTACCCGCCGCGGCCGGGCAGTGCACCAAGGACTCGCTGACCACCTTGGCGAAGGGGTCCCTCACCTTCGGAACCGATCAACCGGCGTACCCGCCATGGTTCGTCGACGACGACCCCGCCAACGGCAAGGGCTTCGAGTCAGCGGTCGCCTATGCCGTCGCCGACAAGCTCGGCTACGCCGCCCAGGACGTGAAGTGGGTCCGAGTGCCGTTCAATGCGGCGATCGCGCCTGGGGAGAAGACGTTCGACGCCAACCTCAACGAGTTCTCGATCACCGATGAACGCAAGCAGGCCGTCGACTTCTCAGCGCCGTACTTCAACGTCACGCAGGCGGTCGTCGCGGTGAAGTCCTCACCGGCCGCCGCGGTGAAGAACCTCGACGGACTCAAGGGCCTCAAGCTCGGCGCCCAGGTCGGCACCACGAGCTACACCGCCGCCAAGGCGGTCGACCCCGGCGTCGCGGTGTTCAACAACAACGATGACGCCAAGGCCGCGTTGACGAACGGCCAGATCGACGCACTGGTACTGGATCTGCCGACGGCCTTCGAGGTGCAGAGCGAACTGACCGACGGCGTCATCGTCGGCCAGTTGCCGTCGGGCACCGAAAAGGCCGTACAGTTCGGCATCGTGCTGGACAAGGGCAGCCCGCTGACGGCTTGCGTGTCCAAGGCCGTCGACGAGCTCGGCAATGACGGCGAGTTGTTCAAGCTGCAGAAGGTGTGGCTCACCGGCGCAGGCAACGCCCCGGTCCTTTCGTGACGACGGCCGCCCTTGACCGGGTGGCCTACCGGCAGTCAAGAGCCCGGCGGTCCATCCTGGTCGCCCTGGTGTCCACCGTGGTCTTCGCCGCGGTGTTGCTGCTCGCGGTGACGTCGTCGCCGGGTTGGCCGCGAGTCCGTGACTCGTTCTTCAACCTACGCATCGGCTGGGACAGCCTGCCCGCGTTGCTGGCGGGGTTGTGGCTCAACGTCCGGGTTCTGGTGGTCTGCCAGGTGCTGATCCTGATCTTCGGGCTGGGCCTCGCGGCGGTGCGCACGCTGCGCGGCCCCGTGTGGTTTCCATTGCGGGCGTTGGCAACTGGTTACGTCGACCTGTTCCGCGGCCTGCCCTTGCTGATCTGCCTGTACCTCGTCGGCTTCGGTCTGCCCGGGCTGCGCCTGTCGGGATTGCCGACCAACCCCGTGGTGCTGGGTGGTCTGGCACTGGTGTTGATCTACTCCGCCTACGTGGCCGAGGTGTTCAGGGCGGGCATCGAATCGGTGCATCCCTCGCAGTTGGCGGCCGCCAAATCCCTTGGGCTCAACTATCGGCGGACCATGCGCCTCGTGGTGCTGCCCCAGGCGACGCGCCGGGTGACGCCCGCTCTGCTCAACGACTTCGTGGCACTGCAGAAGGACTGTGGGCTGATCTCGGTGCTCGGCGCCGTCGACGCCGTGCGGGCCGCCCAGATCCAGGTGGCGACCACCTACAACTTCACCCCTTACGTCGTGGCGGGGCTGCTGTTCGTCGCGCTGGCGGTGCCGTCGGCGCGACTGGCCGATTGGGCGGCCAAGCGCGTGGCGACCCGACAGGGCGCGCTGTGACCGAGTCCGCTGGTCCCGTGTTGTCGGTGCGTGGGCTGACAGATCGGA
>JAOPWT010000421.1 GCA_025965555.1 Mycobacterium sp. | reverse complement strand
TGGCCATCTTCGGCGCCCCGATCGAGCACCCCGACGCCTCCGGTGCCGCGCTCGCCGCGTCACGCGAGCTCCACGACGAACTCCTCGAGGTACTGGGCCAGACGGACTTTGGCATCGGCGTCTCCGCGGGCCGGGCCATCGCCGGTCACATCGGCGCCCAAGCGCGCTTCGAATACACCGTCATCGGCGATCCCGTCAACGAGGCCGCCCGCCTCACCGAACTGGCAAAGCTCGAAGAGGGGCACGTGCTGGCGTCGGCGATCGCGGTCAGCGGAGCGCTGGACGCCGAGGCGCTGTGCTGGGACGTTGGCGAGATCGTCGAACTCCGGGGCCGATCGTTCCCGACCCAGTTGGCGCGTCCGCTGAATCTTGCAGTGCCGAGCGACGTTCCGAGCCAGGTGCAGAACTAGCCCTTCTTGGTGGCGGCCTTCTTGGCGGCAGCCTTCTTCGCGGGCGCCTTCTTGGCGGCCTTCTTCGCAGGCGCCTTCTTCTTCACCGGACCCCGCGCGCGGCGGTCGGCCAGCAACTCGGACGCCCGCGCATCGGTGATCGAGGTGACGTCGTCGCCCTTGCGCAGGCTCGCGTTGGTCTCACCGTCGGTCACGTACGGGCCGAAGCGACCGTCCTTGATCACCATCGGCTTCTCCGACACCGGATCGGCACCGAGTTCACGCAACGGTGGCGTCGCCGCCCCCTGCCTGCCCCGCCGCTTGGGCTCGGAGTAGATCTTCAGCGCCTCTTCGAGGGTGATGGTGAACATCTGGTCCTCGTTGGCCAACGATCGAGAGTCGGTGCCGCGCTTCAGGTACGGGCCGTAGCGGCCGTTCTGGGCGGTGATCTCCTCGCCGCTGGCGGGATCGGCACCGACCACGCGCGGCAGCGAGAGCAGCTTCAGCGCATCCTCGAGGGTCACCGTCTCCAGGTCCATCGACTGCAGCAGCGAACCCGTCCGCGGCTTGGGACCCGTCGGCGGCTTCTTGCCCTTCTTCGCGGGCGCTCCGTCGTCGGGCTCCTCCGGCGGCGCGGGCAGCACCTCCGTGACGTAGGGACCGTAGCGGCCGTCCTTGGCGACGACCTCGTGTCCGGTGGCCGGGTCCACACCGAGCGAACGGCCTTCCTGCGGCGTGGAGAACAGCTTCTCGGCGAGCTCGAGGGTGAGCTCGTCAGGGGTCAGCTCATCCTTGAGGTTGGCGCGCTGCGGGGTGGGTTCACCGTCGTCGCCGGCGACCATCCGCTCCAGGTACGGGCCGTTGCGGCCGACCCGGACGAAGATCGCCCGCCCCTGGTCGTCGTCGAAGAGCTTGATGGAGTTGACTTCTCGCGCGTCGATCTCTTCGAGGTTGCCGCCGACCAGCTTCTTGAGCCCACCCGAGCGGGCAATGGAGCCGTCGGCACCGTGGTCGCCGCCGAAGTAGAAGTTGTTGAGCCAGTTGGTCCTTCGCTCGTTGCCCGCGGCGATCTCGTCGAGCTCGTCCTCCATCGCGGCGGTGAAGTCGTAGTCGACCAGGCGTCCGAAGTGCTGTTCGAGTAGCCCGATCACCGCGAACGCCACCCACGATGGGACCAGCGCGCTGCCCTTCTTGTGGACGTAACCGCGGTCCTGGATCGTCTTGATGATCGACGAGTACGTGGACGGGCGGCCGATGCCGAGCTCTTCGAGGGACTTGATCAGCGACGCCTCGGTGAAGCGGGCGGGCGGGCTGGTGGTGTGCCCGTCGGCGGTCAGGTCGGCGGCGTCGACGCGCTGGCCCTGCGTCAGGTTGGGCAGGCGGCTCTCGGCGTCGTCGGCCTCGCCACCCGCCTGCTCGTCGAGGCTCTCGACGTAGGCCTTCAAGAACCCCGCGAAGGTGATGGTGCGGCCGCTGGCGCTGAACACCACCTGCTCGCCCGTGCGGGCACTGCCCGCGATGCGCAGCGACAGCGTGGTGCCGCGCGCGTCGGCCATCTGCGAGGCCACCGTGCGCTGCCAGATCAGCTCGTAGAGCCGGAACTCGTCGTTGTCCAGCGCGGAGTGCAGCTGACCGGGGGTCTGGAAGACGTCACCCGACGGCCTGATGGCCTCGTGAGCCTCCTGAGCGTTCTTGACCTTGCGGGTGTACTGGCGAGCAGTCGGATGGACGTACTCCTCGCCATAGAGCTGCCTGGCCTGGTTGCGGGCCGCGTTGATCGCCGTCTCGGACAGCGTCGTCGAGTCGGTACGCATGTAGGTGATGTAGCCGTTCTCGTACAGCCGCTGCGCGATGCTCATCGTGCGCTCCGAGCTGAACCGCAGCTTGCGCCCGGCCTCCTGCTGCAGCGTCGACGTCATGAAGGGCGGGTACGGCCGGCGCGTGTAGGGCTTCTGCTCGACGGACGCCACGCTGAGTTGGGCGCCCCGCAGTCCGCCGGCCAGCGCCGATGCCGACGCCTCGTCGAGGACCATCACCTCGTCGGGCTTGCGGACGGCTCCGAGCGAGTCGAAGTCCCGGCCGCTGGCGACGCGCTTGCCGTCGACGGTGTTGAGCTTGGCCGAGAACTTGGGCGGTGAGGCCTGCGCGTCCGAGACGCTGGCGTCGAGTTCGGCGGTGACGTCCCAGTAGCCGGCGCTGCGGAACGCCATGCGCTCCCGCTCGCGCTGGACGATGATCCTGGTCGCCACCGACTGGACCCGGCCCGCCGACAGCTTCGGCGCGACCTTCTTCCACAGCACGGGGCTCACCTCGTAGCCGTACAGACGGTCCAGGATGCGGCGGGTCTCCTGCGCGTCGACCAGATCGATGTCGAGGTCGCGGGGGTCATCGGCGGCCGCCCGGATGGCCGACTCGGTGATCTCGTGGAAGACCATCCTCTTGACGGGGATGGTCGGCTTCAGCGTCTCGAGCAGATGCCAGGCGATGGCCTCGCCCTCGCGGTCACCGTCCGTCGCCAGATAGAGCTCGTCGACGTCCTTGAGCAGGCCCTTGAGCTCGGTAACCGTGCTCTTCTTCTCGGGGCTGATGATGTAGAGGGGTTCGAAGTCGGCGTCGACGTTCACGCCGAGGCGGGCCCACGGCTCGGACTTGTACTTCGCGGGGACGTCGGCCGCGGCCCGCGGCAGGTCGCGGATGTGCCCGCGCGACGACTCGACGATGTAGCTGGATCCGAGGTACCCGGCGATTTTGCGCGCCTTGGTTGGCGACTCGACTATGACGAGTCGCCGAATCCTGCCGCTGCCGCTGCCACCATCGGAGTCAGCCAACTTTTTCTACGCTCCACTTCTATGTTGCCAATGCGCGCGGGGCACTGAATCAGCGGTCCCACCAGCCCACGGCAACTGACAATTTCGCACTCTGGGCGAGCCTACGCAAACTGGCTTCTCTCCAGGAAGTCATGGGGTACGTGGCCACAGCTGGAACGCCTCGGTGTCTCCCGGAGGTTCCCCCACGTTCTCTACCAGGCGCGATAGGCGTCTGCGCCCGCTGATCCGCAACGCCGGGTGCGTGCCGCGAGTGCCGATCAAGGTCGGCGCGATTCCCACCCTCATCATCGCCGATGCGAGTGCGGAATGCGTATCCGGCGCGTGCGGATCCAGACCCAACAGATACCGATCGGCCTCCGGGGTTCCCGCCGCCAGCGTCCACGCCCGAAGTTCGCGGGGGCCGGGCAACCATTGGGCAGGCACGGTCTTGACGGCGCCGCGCGTCCAGTTCGCCGCAATGACCGACAGCCGACGGTCGGGCGCCGTGCGGACCAGAGGGGTGTTCTCGTCGGTGAGTCCGATCTCGGGCTCCAGACCCGCTTGGGAGATCATCTCGGCCAGCGCTTCGGCGCGCCACAGGCGATCGACCACCACCGACAGTCGAGCGGCCCGATCGTCGCCATGGCCGACCAGCACCACCTGTCCCGGTGCAGCCAGAATCCCGGTGAGGTCGGCGACCGCAGGCGGTACCGCCTCTGCCGAGAAGAAGGACAGCTGGCTCACGAATCCGACAGTAGGCCAGCGAGGCATTTCCTCAGCGGCACCGTGCCGAATGCCCGGCTGACCAGTTCTGCCCCGGAGATCACCGAAAATGCGGGGGCTTGCATCGCGGTCTCGTCGTCAGACGACGCGAACGTTCACCGCCTGCGGTCCCTTGGGGCTCTGCTCGACCTCGAATTCCACCTTCTGCTTCTCCTCGAGGGTGCGGAAGCCGTTGCTCTGAATCTGCTTGTAGTGGACGAACACGTCGCCGGAGCCGTCCTCCTGCTCGATGAACCCGAATCCCTTCTCCGGGTTGAACCACTTCACAGTTCCCTGGGGCATCTGAACTTCGTTCCTTCTGTGTTCCTCGGATGCGGCACACCGGGTTCCGGCGCACCGGGCGCCGTTGCGACCGCCATGCCCTCGTGGAGTCGTCGGAGTCGCCCCGACCCGGCACCCCCGCAGGAACCGCGACCGCAACGTCGTTCCTGCGAGTGCTGACGCGCGTTCACAGAAGCTGCGACCGTGCATAGTCAATCATGTGTGGGCACCTCGCGACAGAGTCGTCGCGAGCCCACGATCGACGTTCGACGAAGCGGCGCCCGCCCGGCTCCAATCCGGCGGCCCATCGAGGAATTCAGGAGGACGGAACATGGCTGAGGGGGTGTCCGACTTCGGCCGTGAACTGCTCGCCTGCGCCGTCGAGGGCACCGATCCCGACGAGCACCCGCTGCGGCACGTGTCCGATCTGGCGCCCCGGCGGGCCCGCCCACAGCCATGGCCGCAATGGGCCGACCCCGACGTCGTGCGGGCCTTCGTGGACCGCGGCATCACGGAGCCGTGGACCCATCAGGCAACCGCGGCCGATCTCGCCCATTCCGGCAGCCACGTGGTGCTCAGCACCGGCACCGCCTCGGGTAAGTCGCTGGCATATCAACTTCCGATCCTGACGACGCTGGCGGCGGATCCACGGGCGCGGGCGTTGTACCTGTCACCGACCAAGGCCCTCGGGCACGACCAGTTGCGCGCCGCCCAGTCGCTGACGAACGCCGTCGCGCGACTGGGTGATGTCGCACCGAGCCCGTACGACGGCGACAGTTCGACCGACGCACGACGGTTTGCCCGTGAACGCTCGCGGTGGATCTTCTCCAACCCCGACATGATTCACCTCTCGCTGTTGCGCAACCACGCCCGCTGGGCGGTCTTCTTGCGCAACCTGAAGTTCGTCGTGGTGGATGAATGTCATTACTACCGAGGAATTTTCGGCTCGAACGTAGCGATGGTGCTGCGCAGGCTGGTGCGGCTGTGCGAGCGCTATTCGGCGGGCGACGGCGGGGGCCCCACCGTGATCTTCGCCAGTGCGACGACGTCGTCGCCGGCCGCCACCGCATCGGAACTGCTGGGCCACACCGTGGCCGAGGTCACCGACGACGGCTCACCGCAGGGTGGCAGGACGGTGGCCCTGTGGGAGCCCGCCCTGCGCGATGACATCAACGGCGAAAATGGCGCTCCGGTAAGACGATCCGCTGGATCGGAGGCAGCGCGGGTGATGGCCGACCTGATCGCCGAGGGTGCGCGCACCCTGACGTTCGTCCGGTCGCGACGGGGGGCGGAGCTCACCGCCCTGGGCGCCAGGGCCCGACTGGAGGACGTCGCGCCCGAACTCGCGGGCCTGGTGGCGTCCTACCGCGCCGGCTATCTGCCCGAGGACCGGCGGGCACTCGAGCGGGCCCTGACCGACGGAGAGTTACGCGGGCTCGCCACCACGAACGCGCTCGAACTGGGTGTCGACATCGCGGGCCTGGATGCGGTGGTGCTGGCCGGGTTCCCCGGCACCGTCACGTCGTTCTGGCAGCAGGCGGGGCGCGCCGGGCGGCGCGGACAGAGCGCACTCATCGTGCTCATCGCACGAGACGACCCACTCGACACCTTCCTGGTGCACCACCCCGCCGCGCTGCTCGACAAACCGATCGAACGCGTCGTCATCGATCCGTCCAACCCCTACGTCCTCGGGCCGCAACTACTCTGCGCAGCGACCGAGCTTCCCCTCACCGAGTCCGAGGTCCGCACCTGGGACGCCGAGGCGGTCGCCGATGCCCTCGTCGACGACGGTCTTCTGAGGCGACGCCCCGCAGGCTACTTTCCCGCACCGGGGCTGGATCCGCATCCCGCCGTGGACATCCGGGGTTCCTCGGGCGGGCAGATCGCGATCGTGGAGACCGGAACGGGCCGGATGCTGGGCAGCACGGGGGCTTCTCAGGCGCCATCCTCGGTGCATCCCGGCGCGGTCTATCTGCATCAGGGCGAGAGCTACGTCGTCGACTCGCTCGACTTCGAGGATGGCATCGCCTTCGTTCGCGCCGACGATCCCGGCTACTCGACATCGGCCAGGGAACTCACCGACGTCGCCGTGACCGGTGACGGTGAGCGCCACACCGTGGGTCCCGTCACCGTGGGACTGGTGCCGGTGTCGGTCAGCCACACCGTGATCGGTTTCCTCCGTAGGCGGCTCAACGGCGAGGTGATCGACTTCGTCGACCTGGACATGCCCACCCAGACGCTCGAAACCATGGCGGTCATGTGCACCATCGAGCCGGAGGCTTTGGAGCGCGGGGGAATTGCCGACATCCGGATCCCCGGCTCGCTACACGCCGCCGAGCACGCGGCGATCGGCCTACTTCCGTTGGTGGCCAGCTGCGACCGCGGTGACATCGGCGGGGTGTCGATGGCCGTGGGGCCCGAGGCGGGAACGCCGACGATCTTCGTCTACGACGGTTACCCCGGCGGCGCCGGCTTTTCCGACCGCGGGTACCGCCAGATCAGGACCTGGTGGGACGCGACGGCGTCGGCGATCGAGGCCTGCGAGTGCCCGCGGGGCTGCCCGTCGTGTGTGCAATCGCCCAAGTGTGGCAACGGCAACGATCCGCTCGACAAGGCCGGCGCGGTGGCCGTGCTCAGGCTCGTGCTCGACGAGTTGGGACGGCAGGCCACGTGAACCGCCCGTGGCGACGACCCACCCCTCGACGGTCGTCCTCCACGGCTCGGCAACGGACGTCAGTGAATGCACGCCAAAACACGTAGACGAGTGCGAGGAACGGCCGGACAACGCGATCCGTTCTCAGTCCCGGCAAACCGGGCGCAAGCAAAAAAAATACCTCTTCACGAGGGGTGACGCAACCGGATTCGACTTCTTCGAGGCCTGCGCTGCACGCTGCGAACACCGCGAGAACGTGGTTGACCAAGGCGTTCGGCGGGACGCTCCGGCTAAGAGCGCCCACCCGCCAACGGTAAGATACCTCCATGACGCACGACTGGCTCCTCGTGGAGACACTCGGTGCCGAACCGGCCGTCGTCGCGCAAGGACAACACACCAAGAATCTGGTCCCCATCAGCGCCTTCCTGCGGCGCAACCCCAACCTCATGGCCATCCAGACGGCGATCAACGAGACGGTGCAGTCGGGCAAGGCGCTGAGCAGCCTGACCCCCAAGAGCGACCGGGTCATTCGCACCGAGGTGATTCAAATGACCGACGGTCGCATCCACGGCGTCCACGTCTGGATCGGGCCGCTGGACGAGGAGCCACCGGACAGGGTGCTGCCGGGCCCGTTGAAGTGGGATCTGACGAACGGGATCGCCACGGACACCCCCGAGTCACTGATGAACAGCGGCCTCGATCCCACCGTCGAGGCCACTCAGGGGCGCGCCTTCGCCGAGGACCTCCCCACGCGCAACATCAACCCCAGCGAGGCCAGGGTGCTGGCGGTGGCGATCAAGCCCGAGGCGGGCCGGACCTTCTGCAGCACCTGGGACATCACCGACTACAAGGGCAAGCCGATCACCGTCGGCTTCACGGCCCGGGTGCTCGAGGAAGCCGACGACGCCGGGCGGGACCGATTGATCTGTCGTGCCATGAACTGGCGCGGCGTGAGCGACGACTCTGCGGGACCGTCGAACGACCTCGGCCAGCGGATCCTCAACGGCCTGGCCGAGCCCGGCGTGCACCGCGCGTTGGTCGATTTGAAGTCGTGGAAGCTGCTGAAGTGGCTCGACGAGCCGTGCCCGCTCTACGACTGGCATGCCAGGGAGGACGGCGAGCCCATGGTCCATCCCGATGACGCACTCGAAATAGCTTCGATGACAACGGACTTCGATGCCGGGGCGGCCTCGCGCGTACTGCGGTTGCCGGCCGTCGGCGGCGGTTGGACGCCCATCCACGTGACAGCACACCGGGTCGAGATCGACGACGACACCTACGCCGGACTGCTGTCCCTGCGGCTGCCCACCGAGGACGAACTGAATCCTGCGCCGCGCAAGATCACCCGCCGCGCCAAGGCGCGCGCGGAGAAGGCCGCCCGCTCCTAGTCAGGCGGCAGGCCCGGCGCGGGCACTCGCGCGAGCGACGTGCACTCCCCAGCGCCCGAGGCTGACCGGCATCTCCACCGTCACCACGACGTCGAGTTCCTCGACCGAACAGGTCACCATCGCTGCGTGCATCGCCGCGCTGAGTGAGGCCGCCGCCCCGCACGCCGGTTCCGGACCCGACACCAGATGCCCGGCCGCCGCCAGCGCGGCGAGATCCGCCGCGGCCTGTGCCCGATGCCTGGCGATCACCGCCGAGCCAACCACCGTGCCGCCGACGGTCAGCACCATCAGCACCGCCATCACCGCAGCCGCCACCAGGCTCGCCGAACCGCGTTCAGAGTCCGGGTTCCGCCGATGCCACGGACTCCGCGACAATAGTGAGCCCCGGCAACAGGGTCGATCGTGCGCTGACCCTGGCGACGACGAATCCGCCGTCGCGGCGCAGCACCAACTCCGCACCCGCGGGTCCGCCCTTGCGCACCGCATCGGCGGCGGCGCCCTCGTCACCGCGGGCCGCCAACCGCGCGGCCTCCCGCGACGAGTCGACGCACCGCACCTGCGTCCCGACGGCCGCGAGCCCACCCACGCACAGCACCAGAACGACCGCCAGCGCGGCGACGGCGAACGCCGCTTCCACCGTGACACCACCCGCGTCACCGCTCAGACGTTGGTGTTCAGCGCCCGCGTGATGATGTTGGTCAGCGCACTCACGATCGAGTCGCCGGTGACCACGGTGTACAGAATCGCCCCGAACGCCGCCGCCGCGATCGTCCCGATGGCGTACTCGACGGTCGACATCCCGGATTCGTCCACCGCCAGCAGGACGATCCGCGCCCGAATCCGCTGAATCACGTTGTCTCTCAACCGAACCGTCATCAGTATTGCCCATTCCTTCCTCCCACGGCTCGCGGTCCCTCCGCAAGTCACGTCCCTGCTCACCACACTCCCGACTGCAGCACGTCTCCTGCCAGTCCGACCACCACTGGGACGATCCCCAGGCATACGAACGCAGGCAGGTAACAGACACCGAGTGGACCCGCGATGAGCACCGACGCGCGCTCGGCGGCGGCCCTGGCCGTGTCGGCCGCGTCCAACCGGGACTGGTCGGCCAGCTCCGATACCGCTTGCGCCAAGGCGATTCCCGAGGCTGCCGATCGGCGGGCGAGCCTGCACAGCGCTTCGACGTGTTCGTCTCGCGTCACGCCCGAGCTCGACCAGGCCGTGGCGGGGTCGGCTCCCAACGCCAGCAGATCCGCCGCACGACCGAGGACATCGGCCAACGACTGCGGTGCAAACGGTGCCGTCGCCCGCGCCGCACCTGCCACCGCCATACCGGAGGCCAGGCAGGCGGCGAACACGTCCAGGCTCGACGCCACGGCAAACGGATCGTCGGAATCCCCGACCATCGGCGCCGGTGACCCGGCGCTGCTTCGCCCTCGCACCGTGGGGCGGGCCCGGCCGCCGGTGAGCAGCATCGCCATCGCCAAGAGCACTGCCGCGAGGCTCATGTCAGCACCCCGTCGGTGATGCGATCGGACCACCACAGCCCCGCACATGCGAGTGTCACGCCGATCAGCAGAAGCCATCCGCCGACACCGCCGGAGAGGAGGAACTTCAACGGCTCCGCCCCGATGAGGTGCCCGAGGCCGATACCGACAACCGGCAACCCGGCGAGGATCGCGGCGGTGGCCCGCGCGCCCGCCATCCCTGCGGTCACACCGGAGTCGAATCGCTCACGCTCGACGATGTCGCGCTGTGCGGCACGGACCAGCGCGACGATCGCCAGGCCCTGCGTCTGTGCCAGCAGCCAACAGACTGACAGTCGCTCCCAATAGGAGGGCACGGTCGAATGCCCAGCCACCGAACGCAATCCCGCGGCCACGTCGGCACCCAGGCGCGCTCGCGCCGCGACTGCCCGCAGCGACTCCGCCACGGTCCCCTCGACCTCGGCGGCAGCGGCTTCGAAAGCGACGACGGGATGCGCCCCCACCCGCAACTCCCCCACCAGGACGCTCAGCGCACCCTGCAGTGCCGTGGACTCCTCAGCGCGTCGGGCTCTTCTGCGGGAACCGCTGCGGCGCAGCGCGAACGTCGCCGCGACCACCGCGGCGGCCATTGCCGCAGTCACCGGTGCGACGATCGCGATCGCGGCCACACCCGCGATCGCGCCAACCAGAAGGGTGCCCCGTCGCATCTGCGGGGGCGGCCGATGCGAGGCGAACCGACGTTTCGGCTCACCGGGAGCGACCAACAGCGCCAAGGCCAGTGTCAACGCCGCGAGCGTCACGACCGCCCCCGCGCCGTCAGCAGGCTCCTCAGATGCTCCATGCCGCCCTCGAATCCGCGATCGGCGTGCCACGCAGTTGCGGCCGACACCATTCCGTCGTCGCCTCTGCGCAGGACCGCGATCTCGTCGAGCCGCCGCAAGCCCGCGCCGTCCCTGCCGACGTGCAACACGACGCGGACCGCGGCGGCGAGCTGACTGTGCAGTGCGGCGCGCCCGAGCCCACCCACGGCGGCGAGGGCTTCGAGCCGGGCGGGCACTTCGGCGGGACTGTTGGCGTGCACCGTGCCTGCGCCGCCGTCATGCCCGGTGTTGAGGGCGGCGAGCAGATCGACGACCTCGCCGCCGCGCACCTCCCCAACGACGATCCGATCGGGACGCATCCGCAGCGCCTGGCGGACCAGGTCGCGCACCGTCACCTCGCCAACGCCCTCGATGTTGGCGTACCTGGCAACCAGGTTGACCAGATGCGGATGGCGCGGCGCGAGTTCGGGGGCATCCTCCACACACACGATTCGTTCGTCCGCAGCGACCGCCCCCAACGCCGCCGACAACAAGGTCGTCTTCCCCGCGCCCGTTCCACCCGAGACCAAGAACGCCACCCTGGCCGCGATCAGGCCGCCGACGACCGCGACGGCCTCCGACGCGATCGCGCCAGCGCGGACGAGGGCCGCGAGGTCCTGCGTGGCCGGGCGCAGCACCCGCAGCGACAGGCAGGTACCCGCAGGCGCGATGGGTGGAAGCACCGCATGCAGACGCACGGTGAATCCACCTGCACCCACGCCCACCAACTGGCCGTCGACCCACGGCTGCGCCTCGTCCAATCGGCGCCCTGCCGCCAACGCCAGGCGTTGAGCCAACCTGCGCACAGCCGCTTCGTCGTCGAAGCGGATGGCGGTGCGGCGCAGACCGCGGCCGTCGTCCACCCATACCGAATCCGGTGCCGACACCAGGACGTCGGTCGTTCCCTCGGCACACAGCAGCGGTTCCAGAATTCCAGCTCCGGTCAGCTCGGTCTGGAGCAGCCGGAGGTTGCTCAGCACGTCGACGTCGCCAAGCACGCCAGAGGATTCCGCGCGAATCGCCTCGGCGACGACGTTCGGTCGCAGGGGGCCGGACTCCGTTGCCAGCCGTTCCCTGACGCGCTCGATCAGCGACGCACTCATGCGACCATCTGCTCGTCGGTCGTACCCGGTTGCCGATGCAGCACCTCGAGCACGCGCCGGGCCGCGGTCATCAGCGGCGATCGACGCCGTGGCCTCAATCCATCGTGCTCGAGCTCGGCCGCGAGGCCGGGCTGGGGCCGCATCGCGGTCAACAGCGGGAGGCCCGTGATGCGTGCCACGTCCGCGGCGCGCAGTCCGCCAGGTGCCGGTCCCCGCACCACCAGGCCGACGTTCGGATTGGTCTCGGCCAGCCACTGCGCCACTGTCGCCGCGGCGGCGCACGCCCGCACATCGGCCGGAGTGACGAGCACGACGAGGTCCGCCGCGTCGAGAGCGGCGCCGACTGCGGCGGTGGCGCGACGGGGCAGGTCGCAGACGATCGTGGCGCCGCCGCGACAGCCCCCGTCGATCACCGCGCCGAGCGCGACGGCGTCGATCTCGTGACGGACGTGGCCCGCCGACAACACCGCAATGCCGTGGCGAGAGGGCAGTGCCGCGCACAGCGCCGGGTAGCCGACCTTGCCTCCGCCGAGGACGAGTTCCGGCCAGCGCAGCCCGGCGTCGCGCTCACTTCCCAGCGCCAGGTCGATTCCGCCGCCCCACGGGTCGACGTCCACCAGCAGGGCACGCGGTGCGGCATGCGCGAGCGCCGTCGCGAACACTGAGGCGCCAGCCCCGCCGCATCCTCCGATGACAGCCAACACCGCTCCCCGTCGGCCTTCGTCGCCCATGGAGGCCGCCGCGTCGGATAGTTCCGACACCAGCTGCGTCTCGTCGACGGGAAGTGACAGAACGTGTTGCGCACCCACGGAAACGGCGACGTGCCAGACCGCGGGACTCGGCTCGTCCGGTCCGATCACCACGATCCGACCACGCCGCGGCAGGCCCAGTTCGATGCAACGACGAGCGCTGGCGACGTCGAGGACCACCGCCGACGCCGCCATCCACACCTTGCGACTGGACGGCTCCTCGGCGTGGACCACCCGTACCCCGGCAGCGGCGGCGATGCGGTCGACGTCTGGACGCAGTGCGGGGTCGGCGACCAGCGAGAGGATGCCGTTGTTGGTGCTCATGCCCCTACTGTGTGGCCCAGGTCCGACGCTCCGCCATGCCCAAACTGCGAAATGTGGATGGATTCGCGTCTGTGGACAAACCTGGCTGCGGGCCGCGCCGCGCAAACACAGGAGGACGGCATCGGCCGTCGTAGGGATAAATTGACGATCTTGTCGCTAAAAAGGGACGACCCCCGCCAGGGGGGAGGAGGCGGAGGTCGTCGTGTATCAGCCCCGGGGGGTCGGGCTGATGCACACCCGGCATAAGCCGAGTAATGCTCACTATACACACGTAAATGTGGAGCAGCGCAAGTGCTCGCTACCCTATGAATTGACAATGAAATGACACGGTGACCTGGAAAGTTACAGCGGGGGACACGTGGCGCAGACTGCCACTTCGAGAAGATCGCCGGCTCACCCCGCCCGTCCGCCGCATATGCTGGAAACCGTGACCGCTTCCGGCGCCGCCCCGGCGGACGCGACAGAGCCGCGATCCTCGGCGGCCACCGATCCGCCCATCCGCACCGCGGCGTTCTTCGATCTTGACAAGACCGTGATCGCCAAGTC
>JAOPWT010000390.1 GCA_025965555.1 Mycobacterium sp. | reverse complement strand
TCGTCGGCATTCTCGTGGTTGGCGGGGATGAATCCGGTCTTGCGGAAGAAGTCGCCGGTCGGGCCGGTGAAGATGATGTCGTGGCTCAGTGTGTAGACGGGCCGGTCGAAGCCGAACTTCTCGTAGAAGCCCGTCGCGAACACCGGCACGTCCATGGCGAACAGGCCGCCCGAATGGTTGCCGACCACCAGCGCGCCACCCGCCGGAAAGTCCTCGAGGCCGTGCACCTCGGAGCGGTGGTAGCCCTTGATCAACGGGCGGAGCCACCCCATCACCCGTTCGGTGAGGCCAGGGTCCCACTTGGTGACTGCGCTCGGTTCGACGTCGGTCGGGTCGATGTCGTTCGCGTTCACGGGTGCCCCCTGAAGGAATTGGAACGTGTTCTAGTTTCAGAGTACCCGTGGCAGGTGTTGACGAGAAATCACCGGCGATGGCAGGCGGATCGTTAGATGGACGTCGCGAATTCCGACGAGTAGAACTCGGCGGGCGTCTGCGATGACCCGGATGGCCGTTCGACGATGACCCACGCGCCTGTCGCACCGGACTGGATCGGCCCCTGGAACGTCGTGCTGCCAACGCCGGCGGCATCGGTCTGCAAACCGCCGACGATCACGCCGGGAGCGCCTGCCGCGCAGCCCATCGGGGAACGCGGAACCTGGATGACGCGCACGTCGTAGTGGGTGTCGGGCAACGCCGTGGCCATGTCGATGGTGGTGACGAGGCTGCCGGAGCTCGTCCCCATGTGCGCCGTCGCGCGGGCGTCACCGACGGCGGATACCCACTTTAGGAGCGTGCCGTCGCAGGCCCGCCACTGGCTGGACAGCGGCATCACGGCCATCGCGACGGGCGGCGGTGCCGCCGAGGCGCGCGGCGCGGACATCGAGGTGACCACGGACCCGACGCCGATCAGGGCCGCCGTCACGGCGACAAATGTCGCCGACGCAAATTTATACATAACTCACCATAGTGCCGGTCCCGGCGCGTACCACGCAGTAGTCCGCGTCACACAATAGGTGTGACGTCAGCCGACGACGAAGCCCCACGCGTCGTCGGCGGCGAGCGCCATTCTGCCGAGACGTGTGGCGTGCTGGCCCGTGGTGCCGAACTCATCAGCCCAGCTCCTGGCGCGCATCGTGGCCAGCCACAGTCGATGCTCCACCGTGACGCCGATGGCGCCGTGTAACTGGTGCGCGATCGTGGTGACCGGGCCGACGGCGCGTCCCACAGCCACCTTGGCGACGCTCACTGCATAGTCGGCACGCGGACTGTCGAAACCGTGGTCGTCGACCGCGGTGATTGCCAAAGCCGTTGCCGCACGGCTGCATTCGACCTCGCCGATCAAAGCGGCCAGGGAATGCTGAACGGCTTGGAACTTGTCGAGCGGGCGGCCGAACTGCACGCGTTCACGGGTGTGGGTGGCGGTGAGGTCAACCGCCGCGTCGAACGCACCCACTATCTGTACACACCGCGCCCACGCGCCGCGCCGCAGCAGCTCATCGCCGATGCTGCGGGGCAGTCGGACCATGTCGCCGACCGGTAGCTCGAAGGGCACGTCTGCGCGCGGTTCCCCCGCGAGGTTGTGGGTGGCCGCACTGGGGCCTCGATCGAGTACCGCGACGAACGTCGCATCGGGTGAGCGCGCGGCCAACACGACCGGTCCCACCGCAGGCCATGGCACGTCCACGGCAGTGCCGACGATGCGACCGTCGTGTGCAACGACGTCGGCGATCGCTACCGTCATGGGGCCGTCGTCGGGAACCGGCAGTTCGGCCTTGCCGGCCAACCACGTTGCCAGCAGGTCGGTTTCGGCAATCGGAACGGCCGCCGCGTGACGCGCCAGCCCACCGAGGACGACGGCGGACTGGGCCGGATCGGCGCCCTGCTCACTGGTGAGCCTGGTCAGCCCGGAGGACTCCAGCACGCGCCACAAGTCGCCGTCGAAGGGTTCTGGCTGACCGTGATGTCCGACGCGTGCGTTCGACGAGCGTTGTCCGATCTCCTGGACCAGCTGTCTCAACTCGTCGCTCGTCGTCGGCGCCTTCGTCCCTCGCGCTATCAAGCCACGCAGTACCTCGTTGGTGCCGCCGCGCAGCGTAAACAGCGGTGAGTGCACCCGTGCGGTGGCCAACGACGCACGCAAACGCGCGCCCTCTGCCCCGTCGACGTCGTCGATCAGGTCGGCGGCCCGCTCCACCGAGTCCTGCTCGAACCGGGTGCCGAGATCCTTGACGAGGGCTGCCTGGATGTTGGCGTCCTGCCCCGCGGTCAGCGCACGCGCCACCGATATCGACAACTGACGCAGCGAGATCATCCGCGCCACTAGATCGCCGACCTCGGCGGCGGTCCGGCCGTCGACGTTGCGGCGGCCCAGCGCCGCGATGATCTCGAACAGCAGCGTCGCCGTGGACAGAAAGCGTTCGGGCCCACTGCGTTCGAAGCCCAGCTCGGAGGTGACCTGGTGCCAGCCGGATCCGATCTCGCCGAGCACGTCGGCATCGGTGAGCCGGACATCGTCGAACAGGACCTCGTTGAAGTGGTGTTCACCGTTCATCAGCACGATCGGACTGATGGTGATCCCCGGCAGGTCGGTCGGCACGATGAACTGGCTGAAGCCCGCGTGACGGTGATCGGGGTCCAGCGGGCTGGTGCGGACCAGCACGACGATCTGATGGGCGAGATGCGCGCCGCTGGTCCACACCTTGGTGCCGTTGAGCAGCCAGCCGTCGTCGGTGCGGGTCGCCGTGGACTGGACGGCGGCAAGATCCGAACCCGCGCCGTGCTCGCTCATACCGATCGCGGAGTACAGGCGCCCGGCGGCGATCCGCGGCAGCAGGCGCCGTCGCTGCTCATCGGTCCCGTGGGCCAACAGCCCGGGAGCCACCTGCCGGTCGGCGATCCAATGTGCGCCCACCGGCGCGCCGTGGGCCAGCAGTTCCTCGGTCACCACGTAGCGGTGCAGATAGCCGGTCCCATCGGTCGGTGCGCGGCCGCCGTATTCGACCGGAATGGTCAACCCGACGAACCCGGCGTCGGCAAGGCGAATGCTGAACTCGGTGTCCCAACTGGACAGCCAGCAGTCGACGGCGGGCGTCCACCCGAAGGAGTCCCGATCGGCCGCCAGGAACGCCCGGATCGCCGAGCGCAGCTCGGCGAGATCCGCGTCGTTGGCACACAGCGCATCGAATTCGCTCACTGGGTAACGGAGTCTAGTGCGGCGATTACAGCAGGAATCGTCATGTCGCTCGTCGCGGCGCCGGACCATACTCGGTCACCATGAGCGATCAGCAACTCCCGCCGCCGAGACGGGACCGCCTGCGGGAGTTGCTCGACGCCGTCGTCGACAGCGACAACTCCGATGTCGCCGAGATGGCCCATAGCAGCTTCGCGTCCGAATTCCACTTCTCCCGGCAGGTCAGTCGGCTGACCGGCGAGCCACCCGCGGCGATCCGGCGTCGGGTCATGTTGGAGCGCGCCGCGTGGCGACTGCAGCGCGGCGAGGGCGTCGCAGCAGTGGCCGCCGAAGAGGGCTGGTCGTCGCCCGAGGTGTTCTCGCGCGCCTTCCGACGCTCGTACGGGGTGCCGCCGTCACTGGCCGGCGAGGTCGAGTTCCGGCTGGCCGCACCCAACGGCCTGCACTTCCATCCGCCGCAGTCACTGTGGTTGGACAGTGCCGACGACGCCAAGCCGCCCGAGGTCTCCCAGCTGATGGTGGCGCACGACGTCGCGGATACCTCCTACCTCATCACGAAGGCTGGTGTACTCACCGAAGAGCAATGGCGGGAACCACTTTCGCCGGGACAGGTGGTCTTGGACTGGGACGGTGAGGAACCCAGCGTCGGTGCGGTGCTTGGCGGCGTCGTGTGGTCGAAGGAGGTGTGGCTTGCCAGCATCGAGGGACGTGACCAACCCGAACACCCTGGGGTGCGGCCTGCCGCGCAACTCGGCGGCGACCACGCAGCCGTGTCCGCGCGCTGGACGGCGATGGTCGTCGAGCACGTCGAGCAGGGGCGGCTGGGTGACACCGTGATCGATGCACTGTGCGACCCGCCGGAGTCCTTTCAGCTCTACGGCATCGTCGCGCACGTGCTGACCTATTCGGCGCATCGACGGCAACTGGCCCGGACGATGCTCGCCCGTCACGGCGTGCTCGCGGGCCCGGGCGACCCGTTGGCCTGGATGAGAGGGATCTGACATGACAACCGTGTACTACACCGCGTCGAGCCTCGATGGATTCGTCGTCGACGACGCGGACAGCCTGGACTGGCTGACGTCGCGTGCCGTCGACTCCAACGGCATATTCGGCTACGAGGCCTTCGCGAATGGCGTTGGGGCACTTGCGATGGGATCGGCCACCTACGAGTGGATGCTCGCCAACCACCCCGGCGACTGGATGTACGAGCAGCCGAGTTGGGTGCTGACGCACCGGCCCGAGATCATCGCCGACGGCCACCCCGTGCACACCTTCGCCGGTGAAGTCACCGCCCTGCACCCCACGCTGGTGTCAGCCGCGACGGGAAGGGACGTCTGGGTGGTGGGTGGTGGCGACGTGGCGGCACAGTTCGCCGCCGCAGGCCTCATCGACGAGATGATCGTGACGTATGCGCCGTGCTCACTCGGCGCTGGCGCGCGCGTGCTGCCGCTGCGCTCGGAGTGGGCTCTGCGGGAGGTGGCGCGCAACGCCGACTTCGTCTGTGCGCGTTGGGCGAAGGCGGCTTAGCGCTCGACCGACGGCAGGCCGAAGCGGTGCACGAATTCCCTTGACTTGATCAGGAATTCAACCTGCTGCGCGACCTCGCGCAACGGGTCGGCCTTGCGGGTCGAGCGGCATAGCACCACCGCGCCCTCCAACGAGGCGATGCACGTGACGGCCAGTGAGCCGGCGTCGGCGTCGTCGAAACCGTCGGCGACGAACGCGCGGGTGAGGGCCTCCCGCCAGCGGTCGAAGATGTCGCCCGCGATGGCGGTCAGAGCGGGATCGTCGTCGGCCGAGCCGATCGCGGCCGCGACGACCGGGCATCCTGCGGCGAAGTCGCTCTCGGCGAGCGTGCGCTCCCAGAACGCGACGAACTGGCGCACCAGCGAGATGCACCCCTGGGTCGCGGCGTCGTCGATGAGCGCGGTGATCGAATCACCCGCGTACTGCAGGGCCTCGGTCAGCAGCTGGCCGCGGCCGTCGGGAAAGTGGTGATACACCGATCCGCGAGGAGCGCCGCTGCGTGCCAGCACCTCGTCGATCGTGACGCCTGCGGCGCCCTTCTCGCGCAGCACCTCGGCGGCGGTGATCAGCATCCGGTTGCGTGTCGAGCCGCGCTTGTTGGTGATCTTGGCGGCGGCCGGCATCAGGCCGCGGCCCGTGGGTGATTCTGCTTCCACTGGCGCCATTGCGTCACGCGCGGCGGCAACCGGAGAGCGTCGGGACGGTCGGTGACGGTGTGCGTGAACCTGCGGCCCAGGACGTTGACTTCAACGATCCACATGGGAGCCTCCCTAGCTATGTGATCGAGCATAGAACCCGTAACACAGCCAGGCAACGAATGTATTCCCCATCACATCTCGACACCGGTAAACGGGTGATGAATGCCTCGAGGCCTGGCGGGGCCAGATCGAAACTTCGGCCCCGAATTATGGTCTATTGCATAATCTGCGACGGTGCGGTTCACTTCCTCCATGACCACCGCAGAGACCGCCGGTCACGACCGAACTCTCGACACCGTCACACTCGAACGTGACGGACACGTGCTGGTCATGGGCCTCAATCGCCCCGAGAAGCGCAACGCCTTCAATGTCGCCATGCTGGCCGACCTCGCCAGCGCCTACGCGCTACTGGAGGGCGACGACGACTTACGGGCAGGTGTCCTCATCGCGCACGGCGAGGACTTCACCGCGGGGCTCGACCTGGTCGACGTGGCCCCGTACATCACTGAGGGGCGCGACCCCATGCCAGAGGACGGTCGAGATCCATGGCGCCTCGACGGCGAGTGGACCAAGCCCGTCGTCGCAGCGGTGCACGGGCGTTGCCTCACCCTCGGCATCGAGCTCCTGCTGGCCGCGGACATCCGCATCGCCGCCGCGGACACCCGCTTGGCGCAGATCGAGGTGTTGCGCGGCATCTATCCGTTCGGAGGAGCGACGATACGGCTCCCGCGCCAGACGGGCTGGGGCAATGGCATGCGCTGGCTGCTCACCGGCGACGAGTTCGACGCGGCCGAAGCGCACCGGATCGGCCTGGTGCAGGAGGTCGCGCCCGATGCGGCCGCAGCAGCGGCCAAGGCAAGGGAGATCGCCCACACGATCGCCGATCGGGCCGCACCGTTGGCGGTACGGGCGACGTTGGCGTCGGCGCAGTTGGCCCGCACCGAGGGCGACGCCGCCGCAATCGCCGCCCTGCGTCCCGAGGTGACCCGACTGTTCGGTACGGCGGACGCCGCCGAGGGCGTGCAGTCCTTCATCGAGCGCAGGCCCGCCTCTTTTCGTGGTTGCTGACGCGTAATCGGACTACGCTGCATGGCGCAGTTCGATCGCGAAAGGGCGCAAGACATGGGCCACTACAAAAGCAATGTGCGCGACCTCGAATTCAATCTCTTCGAGGTGCTCCAACTCGAGAAGGTGCTCGCCACCGGCGAGTTCGGTGATCTGGATGCGGCGTCGATCCGCGACATGCTGAACGAGGCGGCGCGGTTGGCCGAAGGGCCGCTGGCCGAGTCCTTTGCCGAATCCGACCGTCACCCACCGACATTCGATCCGGACACCCACGCGGTGACGCTGCCCGAACCCTTCAAGAAGTCGTTCAAGGCGTGGCAGCAGGGCGAGTGGTTCCGGATCGGGCTGTCCGAGGAGGTCGGTGGCGTGCCCGCGCCATCCATGCTGTCCTGGGCGATCAACGAGTTCCCGCTCGGTGCCCAGCCCGCCGCCTTCATGTACCTGGCCGGGCCGGTGCTCGCCAACATCCTCTTCAACGAAGGCAATGAGCAGCAGAAGCATTGGGCCGCACTGGCCGTCGAGCGCGAGTGGGGCGCCACGATGGTGCTCACCGAGCCCGATGCCGGTTCCGACGTCGGTGCCGGCCGTACCAAGGCGGCGCAGCAGCCCGACGGCACCTGGCACCTCGACGGCGTGAAGCGCTTCATTACCAGCGGTGACTCCGACGACCTCTTCGAGAACATCATCCACATGGTGCTCGCCAGGCCCGAGGGTGCTGGCCCGGGTACCAAGGGGCTGTCGCTGTTCCTGGTGCCCAAGTTCATGCCCGACCCCGAGACGGGTGAACCCGGCGAGCGCAACGGCGTCTACGTCACCGGCGTCGAGCACAAGATGGGCCTCAAGGTGTCTGCGACGTGCGAGCTGACCTTCGGCCAGCACGACAAGCCCGCGGTGGGGTGGCTGGTTGGCGACACCCACAACGGCATCGCGCAGATGTTCAAGATCATCGAGTATGCGCGAATGATGGTGGGTACCAAGGCGATCAGCACCCTGTCGACCGGCTACCTGAACGCGCTCGACTACGCCAAGACGCGTATTCAGGGTGCCGACATGACCCAGATGACTGACAAGGCCGCACCACGCGTCAGCATCCTGCACCACCCCGACGTCCGTCGGGCCCTGATGTTGCAGAAGTCCTACGCCGAGGGGCTGCGTGCGCTGTACCTCTACACCGCGGCGCATCAGGACGTATCGGCGGCGAAAATCGTGTCCGGCGCCGATGCCGGACTGGCCGATCGCGTCAACGATCTGCTGTTGCCGATCGTCAAGGGTGTCGGGTCCGAGCGGGCCTACCAGACGCTGACGGAGTCCCTGCAGACCTTCGGTGGCTCCGGCTTCCTCCAGGACTACCCGGTAGAGCAGTACATCCGCGACGCCAAGATCGACTCGCTGTACGAGGGCACCACGGCGATCCAGGCGCAGGACTTCTTCTTCCGCAAGATCGCCCGTGATCAGGGTGGCGCGCTCACGCACGTGGCCGGTCAGATCCAGGCGTTCCTCGGCTCTGATTCGGCGCGAACCGAACTCGCGGACTGCCGCGAGTCGCTGGCCACCGCGCTGGCTGACGTCCAGGCGATGGTCGGCACCATGACTGGTTATCTGATCGCCTCGCAGCAGAACTCGCGCGACCTTTACCGGGTGGGGTTGGGTTCGGTGTCGTTCCTGCTCGCGGTCGGTGACCTCTTCATCGGGTGGATGCTGCTGCGGGGTGCCGAGATCGCCATGGATGCCCTCGACGGCGATGTCTCCGACCGTGACCGCGCCTTTTACTCCGGAAAGGTCACGGCGGCACGGTTCTTCGCGCGCAACGTGTTGCCACGGCTCAGTGCCGAACGCAAGATCATCGAATCGGTCGACCTGACCACGATGGACCTCGACGAGGGAGCCTTCTAACCATCGTGAGCCACTACAAAGCCAACGTCCGCGACCTGGCGTTCAACCTGTTCGAAGCGCTGGATCTCGAAAAGGCGCTTGCCAGTGGGCAGTTCGGCAGCCTGGAGGGAGACGACGTCCGTAGCATGCTTGCCGAGGCCGCGCGTCAGGCGGAGGGCCCGTTGGCCGCGTCGTTCGAGGAGAGCGACCGCCACCCGCCGACGTTCGACCCAGAGACACATTCGGTGTCGCTGCCGCCGGCCTTCAAGGAATCGGTGCTGGGGTGGCAGCGGGGAGAGTGGACGCGCATCGGCCTCGCCGAGGAGGTCGGCGGCGTTCCCGCGCCCGCAATGGTCAGGTGGGCGATCAACGAGTTCCTCGTCGGTGGCCTACCCGCCGCGTTCTTCTATCTCGATGGGCCGCCGATGATGGAGGTCCTCTACAACGTCGGCAACGAGCAGCAGAAGCATTGGGCTGCACTGGGTGTCGAACGCAACTGGGGTGCCACCATGGTGCTCACCGAGCCCGATGCGGGTTCCGACGTCGGCGCTGCTCGCACGAAGGCGGTCGAGCAGCCGGACGGCACATGGCATCTCGACGGCGTCAAGCGGTTCATCACCTCTGGTGACTGCGATGACCTGTTCGAGAACATCGCCCACCTGGTGCTGGCCCGGCCCGTCGGGGCAGCACCAGGCACGAAGGGGCTAAGCCTGTTCCTGGTACCGAAGTTCATGCCCGATCCCGAGACGGCGGTACCCGGTGAGCGCAACGGTGTCTACGTCACCGGGCTCGAGCACAAGATGGGTCTGGCGGCGTCGGCGACCTGTGAGCTGACGTTCGGCCAGCATGGAAAGCCCGCGGTCGGCTACCTGGTTGGTGATTCCCACAAAGGCATAGTGCAGATGTTCAAGGTCATGGAGTGGGCGCGAATGGCCGTGGGTGGCAAGGCCATTGCCACGTTGTCAACCGGCTATCTCAATGCGCTGGAGTTCGCGAAGACCCGCATTCAGGGCAGTGATCTGACCCAGATGACGAACAAGACGGCGCCGAAGGTGACCATCCTGCACCACCCCGACGTCCGTCGCTCCCTGCTGATGCAGAAGGCCTACGCCGAGGGGCTACGGGCGCTGTACCTGTACACCGCGGCCCATCAGGACGACGTCCTTGCCGAGCTGGTGTCGGGCGCCGACCCCGGCGTGGCGCGGCGGGTCAACGACCTGCTGCTGCCGATCGTCAAGGGAGTCGGCTCGGAGCGGTCCTACCAGTACCTCTCCGAATCGCTTCAGACACTGGGCGGCTCCGGCTACCTGAAGGATTACCCGATCGAGCAGTACCTCCGCGACGCGAAGATCGACTCGCTCTACGAGGGCACCACCGCGATTCAGGCGCAGGACTTCTTCTTCCGCAAGATCGCCCGCGACCGCGGGATCGCGCTGAACCACGTGATGGGCCAGATCAGCAGCTTCGTCGGCAGTCCCGATGGCCGGCCCGAACTGGTGGACTGCCGGACCGTGCTGGCGACGGCCGTCGCGGACGTGCACGCGATGGTCGCCACCCTGACGGGCTACTTCGTCGAGGCCAGTTCCGACCCTCGCGAGGTGTATCGCGTTGGGTTGCAGTCGGTGCCGTTCCTATTCGCGGTCGGCGACCTGATGATCGGGTGGCTGTTGTTATGGCACGCCGAGATCGCGCTGTCGGCCTGCGACGGTCTGCCCTCCGAACGCGACCGCGCCTACTATCGCGGGAAGGTCACCGCCGCGATGTTCTTCGCGACCAACGTGCTACCACGTCTCGGCGCCGAGCGACGGGCCATCGAGGCCACCGGTCTAGCTGCGATGGAACTCGAGGAAGAGGCGTTCTAATTGCGTGCTCCGAGCGGCCGGCCAAGGGCGGTTACGGCGTGTAGCCGAAGGGCAGCAGCACGCTCTTGGACTCGCAGTATTGGTCGATGCCCTCCGGTCCGTTCTCGCGACCGATACCCGAGTTCTTATAGCCACCGAACGGCGCACCGGGATCGAAGGCATACATGTTGACGGCGTACGTACCGGTGCGGATCTTGGCGGCGATCTTCATCGCCTTCTCGTTGTCGGTGGTCCACACGCTGCCCGCAAGGCCGTACACCGAGTCGTTGGCGATGCGGATCGCGTCGTCCTCGGTGTCGTAGGGAATCACCGCCAACACGGGTCCGAAGATCTCCTCCTGGGCGATCACCATCGAGTTGTCGACGTCGGCGAACACCGTCGGCTGCACGAACCAGCCGCTGTCGAGACCCTCGGGCCTGCCGCCACCGGTGACGATGCGCGCGCCCTCTTCGACGCCCTTCTTGATGTAGCCCTCGACGCGCTCGCGTTGGCGTTCCGAGATCAGCGGGCCGATCATGGCGCCCGGGTCGTCTGGCAGCCCGATCGGCATCGCCGCGACGGCGCCGGACAGCTTCTCCACGACCTCGTCATAGCGCGACCGCGGCGCCAGCACGCGGGTCTGGCCGACGCAGGCCTGCCCACAGTTCATCAGCCCGGAGAACACCAGCATCGGCAGCGTGGAGTCCAGGTCGGCGTCCTCGAGGATGATGGCGGCGGACTTGCCACCGAGCTCCAGCGTGCACGGCTTGAGCTTCTCGGCGGCGATCTTGGCGATCTCCTTGCCGACGCCCGAGCTGCCCGTGAAGGTGAACTTGTCCAGCTCGGGGTTGGCGGTCAGTGCGCGCCCGGTCTCCGGGCCGCCGGGCACGATGGACAGCACGCCCTCGGGAAGGCCAGCCTCGGCGAACATCTCGGCCATCGCGAACACCGACAGCGGCGTCTCCGAGGCGGGCTTGAGCACCATGGTGCAGCCGGCCAGCAGGGCAGGGCCCAGCTTGTTGGCGGCCAGGAAGAACGGCACGTTCCAGGCGGTGATCGCCCCGACGACACCGATCGGCTCGCGCAGCACCAGGGTCTGGCCGTAGATGCCGTCGCGGATGTCGCGCCAGGTGAACTTGTCGACGGCCCCGGCGTAGTACTGGAACGCGGACATGGCGGCGCCGTACTGCATCATGTCGACGATGGTCGGCGGCTGCCCGGTCTCGGCGGCCAGCAGGAACTTCAGTTCGTCGGCGCGCTCTTCCATGATCTTGACGGCTGCCCCGAGGATGGCGGCCCGCTCCTCGGGCGACATCTGCGGCCACGGACCCTCGTCGAAGGCCTTGCGGGCGGCGGCGCAGGCGGCGTTGACATCGGCCTCGGCGGCCATCGGCACCTTGCCGACCAGTTCACCGGTGGCTGGCGAATGCACTTCGATGACCTCGGCGGTCGTCGGCTCGACCCATTTGCCGCCGATGAACAGCTTGTCCCACTGAGTCCGATGTGCCGCTGCCGCGGCGGGTGTCTTGACGGAAGTGCTCTGTGTCATGAGCGTCACATTACCCACCGAAGTGCCAAACGAGAACCTGTTGCAGTTCGGTCCTTCATGCCGGCTGCAACACCAGCACCAGATTGCTGACGAGAAACTCCCGTAGGACTGGCACACGCGTTATCCACCAGGCCCATCGTGGGTGGTAGCGGGGAAAAGCGGCGATCAGCGCGCCCGTGCTTGCTGCCCACTCGAGGCCGTCGGCCGCGGACACCGCGAACAACGACGAGCCGTAGTCATTCTTCGGTCGGCGACCGTGCCGACGGGTGTAGCGCGCCGCTGCCCGCGCACCGCCGAGGTAGTGCGTCAACCCCATCTCGTGGCCACCGAACGGGCCGAGCCACACGGTGTACGACAACACCACCAACCCGCCGGGTCTGGTCACCCGCAGCATCTCGCGGCCCATCCGCCAAGGGTCGGAAACGTGCTCGGCGACGTTGGAGGACAGGCATACGTCCACGCTGTCGTCGGCCAACGGCAGTGCCATCCCCGACGCGCGGACGAAACTGCCGGTACCCGGCTCGCCAGCAGGTCCGGCGTGCATTTCGCCTTCGTCGGGTTCGACGCCGACGTAGTTCACCCCCGCATCACCGAACGCGGTGGCGAAATACCCTGGGCCGCCACCCACGTCCAGCAGCGTTCGGTCCGTCGGGGCGGTGCCGTGCTGCGCCGTCCACAACGCGGTGACCAGCGCGACGGTGTCGTCGGCAAGTGCGCCGTAGAACCGGGCCGGATCAGACTGCTCGAAGCGGAACTCGCCGAGCAGCCGCACCGACCGCGAGAGCGTCGCCTGCCTGACGAGGAGGTCGGTAGCGGGCACCGGTCGAGCGTAGGTGGCGATTACTCTGGCCTCGATGTCTGCCCACGCCCAACCGCCTCCGGGGTCGCTACGCTCCTGCCCTCCGATCCGAAGTGTGTTGCTGCTGTGTTGGCGCGACACCGGGCACCCGCAGGGCGGCGGCAGCGAGACCTATCTCCAGCGGATCGGCCGCCAGCTGGCGGCCGACGGTGTGAACGTCACGCTGCGCACCGCCCGCTATCGGGGCGCCCCGCGCCGCGAGGTGCTCGACGGCGTCGCCGTCAGCCGCGGTGGCGGTCACTACACCGTGTACGTCCGTGCGGGGTTGGCGATGCTGGCCTCGCGAATCGGACTCGGCCCCCTTCGCGGGGTGCGACCCGACGTGGTGATCGACAGTCAGAACGGAGTGCCGTTCCTCGCGCGGTTGGCGTTCGGGCGACGGTCGGTCCTCCTCGTCCATCACTGCCACCGCGAGCAGTGGCCGGTCGCGGGCCCGCTGATGAGCAGGCTCGGCTGGTTCGTGGAGTCCAGGCTGTCGCCCCGGCTGCACCGCCGGAACCAGTACGTCACGGTGTCACTGCCGTCGGCCCGCGATCTGGCCGACCTCGGCGTGAATCCCGGCCACGTGGCCGTCGTGCGCAACGGCCTGGATCAGGCACCCGCCGACACGTTGTCGCTGCCGCGATCCGAGACGCCGCGGGTGGCCGTGCTGTCGCGCCTGGTGCCGCACAAGCAGATCGAGGACGTGCTCGACGCGGTTGCCGAGATGCTGCCACGCACGCCGGAGCTGCGCCTGGACGTCGTCGGCGGCGGCTGGTGGGAAGAACGCTTGGTCGCCCACGCGTCGCAACTCGGCATCTCCGAGGTCGTGACTTTTCACGGTCACGTCGACGATCTGACGAAACATCAAGTGCTGCAACGATGCTGGGTGCATGTGTTGCCTTCCCGCAAGGAGGGCTGGGCGCTCGCCGTCACCGAGGCGGCTCAGCACGCGGTGCCGACCATCGGCTACAGGTCATCCGGCGGACTCACGGATTCGATCGTCGACGGTGTCACCGGACTGCTGGTCGACGATCACGCTGAATTGGTGTCACGTTTGGAGCAGCTGCTGACCGACGGCGTGCTGCGCGAGCAACTCGGCGCGAAGGCACAGGTCCGAAGCGGTGAATTCTCCTGGAGCCAGAGTGCCGACGCGATGCGCGTCGTCCTTGAATCAGTGGTCGACGGCAGGCTGATCGGCGGGGTGGTCTGACGCCGTCGGGTCGGCCACTGCTGGGTCGGCCACTGCTTGGTCGACAGATGTCGGTGTGCCACCGATGAAGTCGTCCCAGTGCTGCCGAACGGGCGCCCAGCGGCGGTCGAATGCCGCAGCGCGCCGCCCCGCACGAGCCCGCTTGGCGGCACTGTAGCGCCAGCGCGCCCATGGCGACGTCGGACGAGCCAGTCGCGCGGCGGCCACCCACGCGATGGGGCCGATGAACAGCCCCAGCAGCGCGGTGGGGTACTTGCCCTTCAGCGCCGTGATCGCGACCAGGACGAAGTTGAGCAGCAATACCGCGACCGCGGCATAGCGGAACGCCGTGATGTCAGGGGGCAGATCGTCCACCGGGGACACTCCGACCGTCGCCAGCCCGACGCAGGCGGCTGCCAACGTCACCACGTTCACCGACAGCTGGCCCTCCTGCGACCAGTACACGTCCTGCAGCCGGAAGATCATCGCGAACTCATCGAGCACCAGTGAGGCGCCCACGCCGACCAGCAGCCCTGCGAGGTAGGTCCACGCCGACAGCGGCGGTGAGCCGACCCCGGTGAAACCGCCAACGATCAGCAGCACGACGCCCGGCGTCGAGTGGTGCATGTGCACGCCACCACTGCTGACATTGTGGAACGGCCCCCTGCCGGCCCGGATCAGGCGCGTGATGGTGCGGGTGGTCACGAAGGTCACCACGAACGCGGTGAAGCTGAGCAGCAGCGGTCCCTTGTAGCCGTTGACGACCTCGAGCTGCCACCAATCGTTGAGCCAACTCATGGCGCCTAGTAGACCGCACGCCTGCGGCGTCGTCTCACTGCCGTGGCGATCATGCCGATGGCCCCGGCCAGCAGTGCCGCCAGCCAGGCCAGGTGCGCGGCGATCATGACCCCGCGGTGCGACGCGGCCGGATGCTCGCCGCCGACCCGGTAGACGGTGATGTCGTCGTCGGTGAGGGCGACGGGCAGCGTGAGACGGGGTTGGCCGCCGCCTTCCACCACGACCCACCCGACGCCCGCTCTGGCCAACTCGTCGGCACCCGCGCCGGATCGCACCAGGCGGTCCACCACTCGGGCGCGTTCACCCTCGCCCGGCACCGTCTGCCCACCGATGTTCAGGTCGCCGGTGGTCAGGACGTCGGCAGACACCCATCGCGGGAGCGGGTCCAGCACGGGTGCGTCGCCCGCCCACGGGTAGTGACGCATGCTGTCGGAAGGTAACACCACGACCGGTCGCGGATCGGCGTTGATCAGTGCCGCCGCCGTCGGCCAGCCCGCCGGATAGCGCACCGCGGTCACCTTCCCGCCGACGCCCCACGCGAGATCGGGCAGCACCACCACCAGCGCCAGGCAGCACACCGCCGCCGTCACGGCCCGTGGCAGGCGGTGCTGGAGGGTGACGACCGCGGATGCGCCCGCCACCGCATAGCCCGGCAGCGCAAGCGCAACCCACTTCTGGGCGTCGCGCAGCACGCCGAGGCCGGGCACCGTGCGGACGACCGCCTCCACCGCGGCCAGTCCAGGGCCCGTCGCCATCAGGGCGGGCGCCACCACCGCGACGGCCGCCAGCACCAGTAGCGGCCGCGCCGAAGGGCGCCGCACCGCCGCAGGCACGCCTACGGCGATCACCCCGAGTAGGACGACGGTTGCGGCGACCGCGAAAAGCGTTGTCCTGGAGCCGGGTACCGCCTGGCCGTTCCAAATCCCGCCGAGACCCGCGAGGCTCAGCAGCGTGCCGAGACCCGGCTCGGCCCGTGCCGCGAACTGGGGCACTCCCGCGGCCTGCGTCAACGACAGTGATCCGGCCAGCACCGGCGCGAGGAGCCACGGCAGCGCGCCCAGCACTGCCGCGCCGAGCGAGACCGCTGCACACCACCGTCGGGAGCGACCATCGCCGGCACCTGCGCAACTCACCAGCGCCACGGCTGCGGCGAGCATCAACCCGGTCGGCGTCAGACCGGCCAGCGCGGTCCAGAACAGCACCGGCCACCAGGGGCCGTCGCCGCTTCGCAGCTGCAGCACGGCGGCCGCTACCCATGGCAGGCAGCCGTAGCCCACCAGCAGACTCCAGTGGCCCTGCAGAAGTCGTTCTGCGACATAGGGATTCCACACCGCGAGCGTCGCGGCGACGAACTGGCCCGGCAGGCCTGAGGCGGGCATCACGACGGCCGTGAGCCGGGCGGCACCCCAGCCCGCGAGCCACAGACCCGCGATCAGCAGGAGCTTGACGACCACGCCGCCGTCGACGACGTGCGAGGCCAGCGCTACCGCGAAGTCCTGAGGGAGTGCCCGTGGTGCTGCCTCCGTGAGCCCAAGCGCGGCGTCGGTCAGATACGACCGCGGCGTGGACACCGCATCACGGAGCAGCAGATAGCCGGGCGCCAGCAGAGGCGCCGTCACCGCCAGGGACAGTGCCAGCGCGTACGCAGGCACGGCCCACCCGCGGGCGGGAGCGCAGCGACCGGGGGTTCGTGGAGGGAAGCGGGCGATCAGACCGGTCGGTCCGGAGGCAGGCCGGACGGTCTCTGCGTGGGTATCTTCTCGGTCGCGGCCTCCGCAGCGGGCATCGGCCCGGTGTCGGTCGGACGTCTGCCGAAGAACCCGTGGCCGGTGTCGTCGAGACCGGGATCGATCAGCGCGGACTCGGCCCGCAGGGTGAACGACCCAAGCAGCACACCGCCCACCAGAGCGACCAGTCCGATCGCGGTGAACGTGATCGGCAGGACCCGGCCCCACAGGGCGACGACGTCACCCTCGTCGCGGGCACTGGCCACCTGCGCCTCGACGGTCTGTTCGTTCGTCGTCACCTTGTAGTCGGCGAACGTGACCTCGGGCTTGAGCGCGTCGCGGGCGTAGTAGTGGAAGCCGTGCTCCTCGGCCTTGACGATGGTGCCCGACACCGGGTCCACCCAGAAGGTGCGCTGTGCGGCGTAGTAGCGGGTCATCGTGATCTGCTCTTGGGGATCGCCGGGCAGGCCCCACAGCTCGGCGCGCGCGGAGACCACGCTGTCCGCGTCGTCGCCGTACAGCGACGCGTACTTGACCGGCTCGACCAGTTTGCCGTCGGCGTCGTAGCCGACGTTCTGGGTGAACCGGAAGGTATTCAGCCCGTTGACGTCCTCTTGACCGTCGTAGTTGGCGTCGTAGGCCTTCTGCGCGATCGGATCGAAGTACGGGTACGTCTTCTTCTGGGTGTCGAATGGGAAGCGGTAGGCCAAGCCCTCGTGCGGCAGCGCGACGTTGGTCGGCGGCTGCGGATCGTCGATGCTGCGGGGCTTCTGCACCGAGCCGCCGGGGTTGGTGTCGCTGGACACGGCCAGCGCGGTCTTGCGATCCAGCGTCACGGTGTCCACCAGAGCCAGCAGCAGGCCGTTGTCCTGCTGCTTGTCGGTCCGGCGCACCGTGTTACCGACCTGCAGGGTCACGACGTCGGCGTTCGAGGGCGCCTCGACGCTGATCTGCTGTTGGAACGAGACGGGCGCGTTCTTGTCGACCACGAACTTCTGACTGTTCAGCGAGGCAGGGTCGAAGACCGTTCCGGTGCCGTCGCTGACCAGCGTGGTGTCTATGTCGAGGGGGATCTTGGCGATCTTGCCCTTGGTATACGTGGACAGCAGCAGAGCTGCGATCAACAGGGCGGCACCGAGTCCCATGAGCCCGCACGCCGCGATACGCAGCGCCACAGCGCGGTTCAAACCGTGCCTCCTTCTCGTCGCGAGACGACTCCACCCACGCCGTCACCTGCCCCGAAGGCAGCTGAGGCAAACCGTGTCGACCCTAACAGCCCTTTGTGAGGCCGGTGCTCAGGCCAAGGTCATCGGGCACACTGGTCGCTGTGAGTAGGAGTGGGAGGGGCGACCCGGGAAGTGTGACCGGAGGGCAGGAGCGAAGCGACCCGGCAGATGTCTCCGGAGGGCAGGAGCGAAGCGACCCGGGAGATGTCTCCGGAGGGCAGGAGCGAAGCGACTCGGGAGATGTGTCCGGGAAGAGCTTTCTGCCTGCCGTCGAGGGTATGCGCGCCTGCGCCGCCATCGGCGTGGTGATCACCCACGTGGGCTTTCAGACGGGGCACACGACGTGGAGCACGGGTCGCGTGCTCGGGCGCTTCGATCTGGCGGTCGCCGTCTTCTTCGCGCTGTCGGGATTCCTGCTGTGGCGGGGTCACGCTGCGGCGGCGCGCGGTCTGCGCCAGGCTCCGCCCACGGGCCACTACCTGCGGTCCAGAATCGTGCGCATCATGCCGGGCTACCTGGTGGCCGTGGTGGTGATTCTCACTCTCTTCCCGGACGCCGATGCCGACCTGACGGTGTGGCTGGCCAACCTCACCCTGACCCAGATCTACGTGCCGTTGACGTTGACTTCCGGGCTGACACAGATGTGGAGCCTCTCCGTCGAGGTCAGCTTCTATCTGGCGCTGCCGTTCCTGGCGCTGTTGGCGCGGCGACTGCCGGTGCGCGCCCGGATACCTGCCATCGTTGGCGTCGCGCTGGCCAGCTTCGCCTGGGGACTGATCCCCTTCTCCGTGCCGTTCGGCGTCAACCCGCTGACGTGGCCGCCCGCGTTCTTCTCGTGGTTCGCCGCGGGCATGCTGATCGCAGAACTGACCGTCAGCCCGGTGGGATGGGCGCACCGCCTGGCTCGGCGCCGGATCCTGATGGCGGTCGTCGCACTCACCGCCTTCGGATTGGCCGCGTCACCACTGGCCGGTCCCGCCGGTCTGGCACCCGGCACGCTGGGGCAGTTCCTGATCAAGGTGTCGATGGGTGCGGTGGTTGCCGGTGCGCTGTTGGCACCGTTGGTACTCGACCGGCCGGACACCTCGCACCGGTTCCTCGCCAGCACGACCATGGTCACGCTGGGGTGTTGGTCGTACGGATTGTTCGTCTGGCACCTCGCGGCGCTGGCGATGGTGTTTCCCGTCATTGGTGAGTTCCCCTTCAATGGGCACATGCCGGTGGTGCTGGCGTTGACGCTGGTGTTCGGCTTTGCGATCGCGGCGGTGAGCTACGCGCTCATCGAATCACCGTGTCGGAACATGTTGCGGCGCTGGGAGTATCGGCAGGCAGGAGCGCAGCGACCGGGGGATCGGAACAGCCATGGCGTCCCGCCGCTGGACAGCTCGGTCAGCGACTCGCCTGAGCCCGTCGTCGCGCGCTAGCTGGATTGCGCGGCCCGCGCGATGACCTCGTCGCGGACGGCCGAACGTCTGGCCTTGCCCGCATCATCGCGTAGCGGCCGTCCGGTGCTGCCACCCGAGGTCATCGACTTCCACACGGGCGAAATCACTTCGGCCGATGGGCCATCCGATAGATCCGGATTCGGAACGAAGTCCGTCGGCACGCTCGGCACCTGGTCGCGCTGATCGGGGGTACGGAGTCGACCATGTCAGTACCCGCCCTTGGTGGAGAAGATTCTGCGCGGGTTGTCGACCAGCATCGCGGTGAGTTGATCGTCGGTGACGCCGCGTTGCTTGAGCGCCGGGATCACGTCGTTGTGGATGTGAAGGTAGTGCCAGTTGGGCAGTGCGATGGATAGCGTTTCCTCGGGCAGGGCGTCGAAATAGCAAGAGGCATCGTGAGACAACACCATGTTCTCGGCGTGCCCGCGTTCGCACATCGTGGCCACGGTGTTCACGCGGTCTTCGAAGCCCAGGAACGCATCGACCCCGAACCGGTCCATGCCGACATAGGAACCCTCGGCGATCAGCTCCTCGAGATAGGCGATGTCGGTGGTGTCGCCGCAGTGGCCGATGACGACGCGGCTCGGGTCGACGCCCTCCTCGGCGAAGATCCGCTGCTGCTCGAGACCGCGCCGGGTGGCGGCGTGCGTGTGGGTGGAGATCGGGACGCCGGTCTGCCGATGTGCCTGGGCGACGGCGCGCAGCACCCGCTCCACTCCCGGTGTCACGCCGGGCTCATCGGTGGCGCATTTGAGGATCGCCGCCTTGACGCCGGTGTCGGCGATGCCGTGTTCGATGTCGCGGACGAACATGGCCGTCATGATCTCCGGACCGCCGAGCGCGCCGCCCGGGCCCAGATAGTGGAAGTACATCGGGAGGTCGTTGTAGGTATAGAGGCCGGTGGCGACGACGATGTTCAGCTCCGTCGCCGCCGCGATGCGCGCGATACGCGGGATGTAGCGCCCGAGACCGACGACGGTGAGGTCGACGATGGTGTCGACGCCGCGCGACTTGAGTTCGTTGAGCCGCACGATGGCGTCGGCTTCACGTTTCGCGCCGTCTCCCCAGCTCTCGGGATAGTTCTCCATGATCTCGGTGCTCATGATGAACACGTGCTCGTGCATGAGGGTGACGCCGAGTTCGGTGGCACCGATCGCGCCGGCCGCCGTGTTGACCGTGGATCCATCCTCGGTAGTAACCATGTCGGAGCTCCCTTGCCCAGATGCGCAATCCGCCTTCGCGATGCTACGGCCGGAATCCATTGCCGCGTGCGGGATTCCGATGCACTCCCGAATCAGGTCAGATCCTCTGCGATCGCCGTGTGTCCGGTGAAGCCCAGTGTCAGGGCCATCGCCCGGTACTGCGCGACGTGCCTGCGGTACCCGGCCACGTCTCCGGCCTCCTGCGCCAGCAGGCAGCGCAACCTGCGCACCGGCAGCTGGTGGTGGACCGTGTCGAGATCGTCGGTCCACGCGGCGACGCGATCCACCGCCGGACGAGCCTCGACGACGTCACCAGGCGCCCCGCGTCTCAACAGTGACGTGCCGAGCACGGTCAGCGCCCTTCCGAGGTAGAGGGGAGCGCCTGCGGCGGTGGCGTCGTCGACGACGCAACGGGCCAGCTCGACGGCGGCGTCGAGATCACCCGATCGAGCCGACTCGGCGGCCAGTTCGGCGTCGATGATGGGCACCTCCGTCAACGTGAATCTCTCCTCGGCAAGGGTGGCCCTGCCACCATCCACTGGATCCCGCCGTCGGCCAATGGCTTGATCAAGATTAGGACGGTGAGTGCTCGACGGGAGGATGATCAGCCCAGAGGTTTCACACCTAGGGAGCGATTTGATGTCCAAGATCCTGGCCTACACCTCTCCGGCCCTCGGGAATCTGTCGCCGATGTGTGCCCTGTTGCGCGAACTGGTCCAGCGCGGTCACCACGTCGACGTCCGCACCCTAGCCACCGGCGTCCCGGTGGCGCGCAGCATTGGTTGCGTCGCCGAACCGATAGACAGCCGCATCGAGGCGATCGAAATGACCGACTGGAAGGCCAAGCGCGGCGTCCCGGCCTTGAAGGTGGCGTTCGGGGTGTTCGCGCAGCGGGCGGCGCTGGAGGTCGATGACCTTCGAGCGGCGATCGCCGCGACTGACCCCGACGCCGTCATGGTCGATGCGAACTGTTGGGGTGCCGCCGTTGCCGCCGAGGCGTCTGGCATCC
>JAOPWT010000385.1 GCA_025965555.1 Mycobacterium sp. | reverse complement strand
GTCTGGCCGAAAACCGTCGGCGACCATGCCCCACAGCAAGCTGCCCGCGATGAAGATTCCGCCATACGCGGCAAGCACCCGCCCGAAGTGTGCGTCGGGTTGGAATGCGGCGACGAAACCGTAAGCGCCGAGGGCGAGTACGCCTGCACCCGCCCAGAGCCAGCCCCGGTGTTGCCTGATGCCCTGCCACACCAGCCATGCGCCACCGATCTCCAACAGCGCCGCCAGCACGAACAGCAGGATCGACTTGAACACCATCACGTCTGGTTGCGATTCCACTCGAGCCAGCCGACGCCGGTGCGACCGTCGGTCGTCGTCACGGTGGCCCACGCCCGCGGGAATCTACTCACTCGGCCGTCGGTCGAGGTCAGCAGTACGGGGGCGTGCCCCTGCACCACGATGGTCGCGGTGGTGTCTCCTGGCGCGATCTCGAGGCTGGTGCCCAGTGGTAAGTCGTCGTCGCCGAACGTCTCCCGGGCGATGACCGTCTGCAGCTCGACGACGTCTCCCTGACGTTGCACGTATCCGGCGGCCATCGGCGGTGCGCCGGGGATCCTGAGATCGAGACCGTGGACGTGGGTGCCGTCGTCGAGATGCAATGCGCTCCACACCCACTCCATGCTCCACCAGTCCCGCGCCGCCCACGAATGGTCCCGCTGGCCGGCGACACCGGTCAACTCGAAGGCCCGACCGTCGGCGCGCACCGTGCCCGACACCGTGCACGGAATCTCGTAACGGGTCGACAGGCGGTACTGGTACGGAGTTCCTGCCGTCGTCCAGACCAGGTCCATCTCGAGGTCGACGGGACGGCCGGACTTGCCGCGCAGGAGATCCGCGGGGTCGTCGTGGGCCTCACCCGTGGCGCGCAGACTCACCCCGTACGACTGCAGAGGCACGGTGGCTTCGAGTTCCAGGTCAACGGCCTCGGTGTGGACCTCGGTGTGGACGATGGGCAGGGCGGCCTCGAAGTCGAGGACGGCGATGGTGGGCATGTGCGGACCGCACAGCAGGGCGTTGATCCAGGCATGGCCCTGGTTGGGAATCAGGCCGAGGCGCAGCCACCCACCGACGCCCTGACCGGGATCGGCGAAGTCGAAGTACCAGCTCTCGCTCCACAGCCTCTCGTCGGTCGGCTCGTGCGTGCCCTCGTCTTCTGCTTTGGGCTGCAACGGTTCCGGAGTCGACGGTGCAGGCAGAACGGACATCGCGTCCATGTCGAGCACGTGGGTGCAGTGACGCTCGATCATGGTCATGAACATCCGGTCACCGCGCTCCGTGCGCTCGACCAGCATCGGTGACACGATCGCCATCACGACGCCGAAGAAGCTCTGCCGACGGACACCCTCGCGGACGTCGTCCATGGTGAGGGTGGCATCCGCGCCGAGCGCGTCGTGATAGGCCCGCAGGAGTGCGTCGGCGTGGTCGCGGCGATGCTGGACGGGCAGCGCAGACCCGAGGAAGTAGGCGACGTCGGTCAGGGCCGGACCCCAGGTGACGGTCTGCCAGTCAACCACCGTCAGCGGGCGAGCCGCGCCCTCCTCCCCGAAGAGCAGGTTGTCAAGCCGATAGTCGCCGTGGATCAGTCCCTGCGGGCTGCCGGAGGCGGCCTCGGCCGCGAGATAGGCGTCGAACGCCGAGACCAGACGATCGCACACCTCGCGGTGTTCTGGCGCGATCTCGTCGCGGTAGCGGTCGATGAACCCGGCGTAGAGGGCGGCCAGCAGCCCTTGGTTCAGCGGCGACTCCCGGTTGATCCACTCGGCGCCCGACAGGGCGGCGTCACCGAGCAGCGGTCCGTGCACACGGCCGAGCTGAGTCAGCGCCATCGTCGCCTGTTCGATTGTGGCACCGGCGATTTCGTCACCGACGACGGCAGGCGCGGCGTCGCCGAGCAGGAGGTCGAAGATGCCCGTCGCCGGGTCGTAGGCGGCGTGATGGCAGGGCGCCACCGGGCCGTGCAGTGCAGGGGCGATGTCGGTGTAGAACCGCACCTCCCGCTCGTAGAGGCCCATCGCCAGGCCGGTCTGCCTGCTGCTCGGATCAGCGGCGGCCACCTTGAGCACCACCGACACGGGTCCCGCTTGTCCGTCGGCGTAGGTGAGTGCGACCCGGTAGCACTCACTCATCTGGCCAGTACCGATGCGGTCGAACGCGAAGTCGGAGACCTCCCCCGCCCCGATGGCCGTGGTGAGCCAGTCTGCGGTGAGGTCGTCGGGTCGTTCGATCAGTGGCGGCACGCGTTCAGACGTTAGTCACCCCGGCGGCCCGGGTGGATGCTTTTCGGCGAAGAGTTGACGGGCGTCAACTCTTGGCGTGGCAGCCGTCCGATTCTTCTGCGGGCACGTCCAGGGACGGGTTGCGGTCGAAGAAGCCGAACGGCTTGAGCCAGAACGACACGACGTCGACCGGCATCACCGGCCAATCTTCGGGACGGGTGATGTGATGCAGGCCGAACACGTACCAGAGCACGACGTCGGTGTTGTCGATGGACCGGTCGGCCTTGGTCCACTGCCCGAGGCCGGTGTCCTCGACGGACTGGTTGACGAAGTCGCCTGCGGGCCAACGCTCGTCGGCGGAGTTCGGCGTCACCCATTGGGTGTGCCCTATCACGTTGGCGCGCTTGAACACTGGCGAGTCCGGATCGAATATCGCTGGGATCGCACCGCCAGGCACCAGCTTGTAGGCGGGGTGGGTCCCCAGTCCGTTGACGACGTTGGTGTTGACGACCTTCCACGCGCGCTGCGTGGCGAAGTTGAAGTCCTGCTTGCCATCGGCCTACGTCCGAAGCGGGACGTCGCGCGTGACGAGGGACAGTCCGTACGGATTCTGCGGACCCATGGGCTCGGCGTACGACTCCGACATGAAGACCGTGTTGTCGCTCCCGTCGACGTCCATGTCGAGGCGTGCGACCAGGAAGTGTTGGTGGAAGGGCGCATACGTGCGGTCGTCGACGAGGGTCCCGTTCGGATTCGGCGCGCCCGGTGCGAGCGGCGTGGTGACCATGATGCCGGTGGTCCTGACCTCGCACTCGACGTTGCCGTCCTGGTAGAGCCGCCAGTACACCAGGTACTCGTAGTTGGCCACCGTCACGTGGAACGAGATCGTCAGCCGACGCATCCGTCGTACCTCGGCGCCCACGTCGTGATCGACGTGCTTCCACAGCACCGCGCCGTCCTCCTCGTGGATGCAGACGGCATTGGTGATCGTGTACGGATCGCCCTTGCTACCCGAGGCCCCACTCACCGATGTCGAATGCGGTGCGGCGGTAGTGGTCGGCCGACGAGTCGCGGTACGGCACGATCATCTCGGCGAACGACATCCGATGTGCGATCGGGCGCACGCGATCGCCGTCGCGGTAGCGCACCGTGTGCAGGGTCATGCCCTCGCGGTAATTGAATCCGAGGCGCAGCGACCAGTTCTGCCACTGCAGCAGGTTACCGTCGAGGGTGAATGACGGCCCATCCGGTTGCGTGACGTGCAGTGGTCTCAGCGGCTCCCTGGTGGACGCCGCGCGAATGCGCTCCGGGACGTGCTTCGGCACGTATTCGCCCACCACGTCCGGAGTTTCGACTGCTCCCCCGGCGAATGGACAGTCGTCCTCGACCCGCAGGACCTCCATGGTGTTCAGGTCGATGACGCAATGCAGGCCGCTGACCAGGTGGGCATAGGGGTTGGTGCCGGGGGCGTCCTTGCGCCAGGTGTCCGACCACCCCAGCCTGCGGTCGCGGTATTCGGCTGGCGCGACCGCATCGCCGTAGGTCCACGTGTCCATGAAGACGTTGTCGAGATCGGTGATACCCCGTTTGGCGAGTGCAGCCACCACGTCGGGATGCTTGCGCAGCACCTGGTCGCATTCGAAGAACTCGTCCACGGTGAAGTTCGCCTGCGCACCGGGGACGTGGTCGAACGCTTCGACGCGGTCATCGCTGGGCGAGACCACGCTCTTGTAAGTGGCGTTGGCCGACCTGTCCAGACAGATGACGGTCGCGCGCCGCGCAGGCACGGTGCCATCGTTGTCGAACGCCCGCAACTCTTCCTTGCTCGGTTCCACCAACTCGATCGAGGCGAACCGCCAACCCAGCTCCGACGTTGCCGACGGCTTGGCGCCCACCTCGTGCTCACGGAGCAACAACGCAGCGACAGCGGCGAATTCGTCGG
>JAOPWT010000364.1 GCA_025965555.1 Mycobacterium sp. | reverse complement strand
CCCGCGCCTGGCCTAGCGCCGGCGCCAGGACCACCGGCACCGCCCAACCCGCGCGCCGATCTGGCACAGCGCATCTCCGATGAGAAGGCGCTCCGTCAGAGTTCCGATCAGCAGATTCAGCTGCTGGCACTGCAGTTCCAGGCCACCCGATGCAACGACAAGGACGTGCTGGCAGGCAACGACGACCCGAACCTGCCGCTGGTGACCTGCTCCAAGGACCACAAGCAGGTGTATCTGCTCGACAAGTCGATCATGAGCGGTGAGCAGATCGAGAGTGCTTCCTCGGGTCTCGATCAGCAGCGCGGCGAGTACGTCGTCGACCTGCAGTTCAAGAGCCAGGGCGCGGACATCTGGGCGAACTTCACCGCCGCCAACGTCGGCACGCAGACGGCGTTCACGCTCGACTCGCAGGTGGTCAGCGCCCCGCAGATCAACGAGGCCATCCCCGGCGGCCGCACGCAGATCACCGGTCAGTTCACTCAGGACTCGGCGCGAGAACTGGCCAACGTGCTGAAGTACGGCTCGCTGCCGTTGTCATTCGAGTCGTCCGAGGCCGAAACCGTCTCGGCGACACTGGGATTGACGTCGCTGAAGGCGGGCCTCATCGCCGGCAGCGTCGGTCTTGCACTGGTGCTGCTGTACTCGCTGCTCTACTACCGGGTGCTCGGCCTGCTGACGGCGCTGTCGTTGGTGGCCTCCGGTGCCATGGTCTATGCGATTCTGGTGCTGCTCGGCAGATACATCGGTTACACGCTCGATCTGGCTGGCATTGCCGGTCTGATCATCGGCATCGGCACCACGGCTGATTCATTCGTGGTGTTCTTCGAGCGCATCAAGGACGAAATCCGCGAGGGACGCTCGTACCGGTCGGCCGTTCCACGCGGCTGGGCGCGTGCCCGCAAGACGATCCTCTCGGGCAATGCGGTCACGCTGCTGGCCTCGGTGGTGCTCTACGTCCTGGCCATCGGTCAGGTCAAGGGCTTCGCGTTCACGCTCGGCCTGACCACCGTCCTGGACGTGGTCGTGGTGTTCCTGGTGACATGGCCGCTGGTGTACCTGTCGTCGAAGTCGGCGCTGTTGTCCAAGCCGGCGTTCAACGGTCTCGGTGCGGTGCAGCAGATCGCTCGCGAGCGCCGAGCCGCGGCCACGTCAGCGGGAGGGAGGTAGCGACATGGCAAAACACGATTCCACGGACGCCGTCGACGACGTGACGGACGAGGGTCAGGCGGTCGAACTCGACGACACCTCGGCCGCAGAGGAACTCGGCACGTCGGCCGCCGAGGCGCCGCGACACGGTTTCTTCGTCCGGCTGTACACGGGTACCGGCGCGTTCGACGTCATCGGCAAGCGCAAGCTCTGGTTCGGCATCAGCGGCGCGATCGTCGTCATCGCGCTCGCCAGCATCCTGTTGCGCGGCTTCACCTTCGGCATCGACTTCGAGGGCGGCACCAAGGTGTCCATGCCCGCGACGGGTGCGCACGGCCAGGTGACGACCCAGCAGGTCGAAGACGTGTTCAGCAAGACGCTCGGCAGGGCGCCCGAGTCGGTGGTGCAGGTCGGCAACGGCGGGTCGGCGACCATTCAGATCCGAACCGAGAAGCTGAGCAACCCGGACAACGACAAGCTGCGCACGGCGTTGTTCGAGGCGTTCGCGCCCAAGGGCGCCAACGGTCAGCCCAGCAAGGACGAGGTCAGCAGTTCTGACGTCTCCGAGACCTGGGGTGGCCAGATCACCCAGAAGGCGATCATCGCGCTCGTCGTCTTCCTGGCGCTCGTCTCGGTCTACATCGCCATCCGCTACGAGCGATACATGGCCGCGGCGGCACTCGCCGCCCTGGTGTTCGACATCGTGACCACCGCGGGCGTCTATTCATTGGTCGGCTTCGAGGTGACCCCCGCCACGGTCATCGGTCTACTGACGATCTTGGGCTTCTCGCTGTACGACACGGTCATCGTGTTCGACAAGGTCGAGGAGAACGTGCACGGGTTCGAACACACCACGCGCCGGACCTTCGCCGAACAGGCCAACCTGGCGATCAACCAGACCTTCATGCGCTCCATCAACACCAGCCTGATCTCGGTGCTGCCCATCCTCGCCCTGATCGTCATCGCGGTGTGGTTGCTCGGCGTCGGCACGCTGCAGGACCTGGCGCTGGTCCAGCTCGTCGGCGTCATCGTCGGGACGTACTCGTCGATCTTCTTCGCCACGCCGCTGCTGGTTGCCATGCGGGAGCGGACCGAGTTGGTGCGCTCCCACACCCGTCGCGTCAACAACCGGCGCAAGGGCTCGTCGGCGAAGGCCGCCAAGTCGGCCACCGACTCCGACGCCGAGCCGGAGAAGGTCTCGGTGGCAACGTCTCCCAGCCCATCGGTAGCGGCCATCGCGGCCCCGGAGAAGCCGGTACCGGGTGCGAAGCCGATCCGTCCCACCGGTAGGCCGTCGGGTAAGCGGAACACCAGGCGGTAAGCCTCGATGATCGCCCGACCCCGGCGGGCCGCCGTTCTTGCGGCCGTGGTGTCTCTGGTCGGCGCTCTCGGGCTGTCCGCGTGCGCGGGCCGCCCTGCCGGCGAGATCAACTACGCCGTCGACGGAACGCTGGTCACCTACAACACCAACACCGTGGCAGGCGCCGCCTCGGCCGGGCCGCAGGCCTTCGCCAGGGTGCTGACCGGCTTCGACTACCACGGTCCCGAGGGACAGGTCGTCGGCGACCGCGACTTCGGCACCATCTCCGTGGTCGGCCGCGCGCCGCTGATACTCGATTACCAGATCAACGACAACGCCGTGTACTCGGACGGCAAGCCGGTCACGTGTGACGACATGGTGCTCACGTGGGCGGCGCAGTCCGGTCGATTCCCGGGATTCGACGCCGCCAGTCGAGCGGGTTACGGCGACGTCGCAGCCGTCGATTGTGCGCCGGGACAGAAGAAGGCGCGGGTGACGTTCGCCCAGGACCGCGCGTTCGTCGACTTCGGTCAGCTGTTCGCCGCGACGTCGCTGATGCCGTCGCACGTGATCGCCGACCAACTCGGCGCAGGCGACGGTGCCGTCACCACTGCCCTGCAGACCGGTGACCTGCCGACGATCGGTCGCATCGCGCAATTGTGGAACACCACGTGGAATCTGACTCCGGGTCTGGATCTGAAGCACTTTCCGTCGTCGGGGCCTTACAAGGTCAGTTCGGTGAGCGCCGACGGAGCCGTCGTCCTGGTGGCCAACGACAAGTGGTGGGGCGCCAAGCCCGTGACCGGGAAGGTCACGGTATGGCCCCGAGGTGCCGACGTTCAGGAGCGCGTCAATGCAGGTGACTACGACGTCGTCGACATTGCCGCCGGTTCGTCGGGAACGCTGACCCTGCCCGGCGCCTACGTCCGGTCCGACAGTCCGTCGGCGGGCATCGAACAACTCATCTTCGCGCCGAGTGGGCCGCTACTGGACCCCGCGGCACGACGCGCTCTGGCGCTGTGCACCCCACGCGACCTGATCGCGCAGAACGCGCAGGTGCCGATCTCGAACAGCCGATTGAACCCCACGGCCGAGGATTCGATCACCGCTGCCGAGAGCATGGCGGAGGGCGGACAGTTCAGCACGTCGAATCCGGATGCGGCGCGCACCGCCATCGGCGGAAAACCGCTGAACGTCCGCATCGGCTATCAGAGCCCCAACGCCCGACTCGCCGCCACGGTCGGCGCCATCGCGAAGGCGTGCGCCCCGGCGGGCATCACGGTCTCGGATGCGGCATCCGAAGGGGTGGGCCCACAAACCTTGCGCGACAACCAGATCGACGTACTTCTGGCAAGCACGGGAGGGGCGGCAGGCAGCGGTTCGACTGGATCGTCGGCGATGGATGCCTACGACCTGTACAGCGGCAACGGGAACAATCTGTCCGGATATGCCAACGAGCGGGTCGACGGCGTCATCGGCGCGCTGGCGGTGACGGCGGATCCGAAGGAACTGGCCCGATTGCTGGGGGAGGGCGCCCCCGTACTGTGGGCCGACATGCCCACCCTTCCGCTCTACCGCCAGCAGCGCACCCTCATCACGTCGACGAAGATGACTGCCGTGAGCAGCAATCCGACCCGCTGGGGCGCAGGGTGGAACATGGACCGTTGGGCGTTGGCGCGATGAGTGACTCCGGTGCAGTGGCGGACGTGGCCACGGTGATCGAATCGCTCATGCGCGAGGTGCCTGACTTTCCGGAACCCGGCATCCAGTTCAAGGACCTCACCCCGGTACTGGCCGACGCGCGTGGGCTCGCGGCCGTGACCGATGCGCTCGCGGCCGTCGCCAAGGGTGTCGACCTAGTGGCGGGCATCGACGCACGCGGCTTCCTGCTGGGGGCCGCCGTCGCGACACGACTCGGCACCGGCGTGCTCGCCGTACGCAAGGGCGGCAAGCTGCCGCCGCCGGTACACGCCGAGACCTACGCCCTCGAGTACGGCACCGCGACGTTGGAGATCCCAGCCGACGGAATGGAACTGGCGGGACTGCGCGTTCTGCTGATCGACGACGTGCTGGCCACTGGAGGCACCTTGGGCGCGGCCGCCAAGCTGCTGCGGACCGGCGGCGCGACGGTCACCGGAGCCGCGGTGGTGTTGGAACTGGCGGCCCTTGGTGGACGGGCAAAGCTGCCAGACTTGGCGGTCACCAGCCTTTACGTGGTGTGAAGGATATCCTCGACGGATATCCGCGTGGTTTCAGGAGGTGAGCACGGTGGCTGACGATCAGGCGTTGACGCAAACGCAGCCGATGCCGGTCATCACACCTGAGGCCGTGGCGTCCGAGAACCCGAAGACCTCGTCGAGTGCGTCGCGGCGGGTGCGGGCCCGCCTGGCGAGGCGGATGACGTCGCAGCGCAGCGCGATGAACCCCGTTCTCGAGCCGCTGGTGGCGGTGCACCGGGAGGTCTACCCGAAGGCCGACCTGGCGCTTCTGCAGCGGGCCTACGCGGTGGCCGAGCAGCGTCACGCCGACCAGTTGCGCCGATCCGGTGATCCCTACATCACGCATCCGTTGGCGGTGTCCAACATCCTCGCCGAACTCGGCATGGACACCACGACACTGGTCGCCGCACTCCTGCACGACACGGTGGAGGACACCGGCTACACGCTGGAGGCGCTCACCGCCGACTTCGGCGTCGAGGTCGGCCATCTGGTGGACGGGGTCACCAAGCTCGACAAGGTGGTCCTCGGCAACGCCGCAGAGGGCGAGACCATCCGCAAGATGATCATCGCGATGGCGCGCGACCCCCGGGTGCTGGTCATCAAGGTGGCCGACCGGCTGCACAACATGCGAACCATGCGCTTCCTGCCCCCGGAGAAGCAGGCGCGCAAGGCCCGCGAGACGTTGGAAGTGATTGCGCCACTTGCCCACCGGCTGGGCATGGCGACGGTCAAGTGGGAGCTCGAGGATCTGTCCTTCGCGATCCTGCACCCCAAGAAGTATGAGGAGATCGTGCGACTGGTCGCCGACCGGGCGCCGTCGCGGGACACCTACCTGGCGAAGGTGCGCGCCGAGATCGCCAACACCGTCACTTCATCGAAGATCAATGCGATCGTCGAGGGCAGGCCCAAGCATTACTGGTCGATATACCAGAAGATGATCGTGAAGGGCCGCGACTTCGACGAGATCCACGACCTGGTCGGCGTGCGGATTCTGTGCGACGAGATCCGAGACTGCTACGCGGCCGTCGGTGCGGTCCACTCACTGTGGCAGCCCATGGCGGGCCGGTTCAAGGACTACATCGCCCAGCCGAGATACGGCGTCTATCAGTCGCTGCACACCACCGTCGTCGGGCCAGAGGGCAAGCCGCTGGAAGTGCAGATCCGCACCCGCGACATGCACCGCACCGCCGAGTACGGCATCGCCGCGCACTGGCGGTACAAGGAAGCCAAGGGCCGCAACGGCGTTCCGGCCAACAACGCCGCCGCCGAGATCGACGACATGGCGTGGATGCGTCAGCTCCTCGACTGGCAGCGGGAAGCCGCGGACCCCGGCGAGTTCCTCGAGTCGCTGCGCTACGACCTTGCCGTGCAGGAGATCTTCGTCTTCACGCCCAAGGGTGACGTCATCACGTTGCCGACGGGCTCGACTCCGGTGGACTTCGCCTACGCCGTCCACACCGAGGTCGGCCACCGCTGCATCGGGGCCAGGGTCAACGGGCGACTGGTGGCGCTGGAGCGCAAGCTCGAGAACGGCGAAGTGGTCGAGGTCTTCACCTCGAAGGCGCTCAATGCAGGCCCGTCACGCGACTGGCAGACGTTCGTCGTGTCGCCGCGCGCCAAGGCCAAGATTCGGCAGTGGTTCGCCAAGGAGCGGCGTGAGGAAGCCCTCGAATCGGGCAAGGACTCGATCGCCCGCGAGGTCCGCCGCGGCGGTCTTCCGTTGCAGCGCGTGATGAATGGCGAGTCGATGGCCGCGCTGGCGCGTGAGTTGCGCTACGTCGACGTGTCCGCGCTCTACACCGCGGTCGGCGAGGGGCACGTCTCGGCGCGCCACGTCGTGCAGCGGTTGGTCGCCCAACTCGGCGGAGACGACGAGGCCGAGGACGAGATCGCCGAACGGTCGACGCCCGCGACGATGCCGGTGCGCCAGCGCACCAGCGACGACGTCGGCGTCGCGGTCCCCGGCGCGCCCGGCGTTCTGGCCAAGCTGGCCAAGTGTTGCACCCCGGTGCCCGGCGACAACATCATGGGCTTCGTCACCCGTGGCGGTGGCGTCAGCGTTCACCGCACCGATTGCACCAATGCGACGTCGTTGCAACAACAGTCGGAACGCATCATCGACGTCAAGTGGGCACCGTCCCCGTCGTCGGTGTTCCTCGTCGCGATTCAGGTGGAGGCCCTCGACCGTCACCGACTGCTGTCCGACGTGACGCGGGTGCTGGCCGACGAGAAGGTCAACATCTTGTCCGCGTCGGTCGCGACGTCGAACGACCGCGTGGCGATCAGCCGCTTCACCTTCGAGATGGGTGACCCCAAGCACCTCGGTCACGTGCTGAACGTGGTGCGCAACGTCGAGGGCGTCTACGACGTCTACCGGGTGACGTCCGCCGCCTGACCACCCTCGCCGAACGTGGATTACCGCAACGGTGTTCGGTCGCGCGGCGTGGCAGAAGTCCACACTCGGCGGAACTTAGGCGAGTACTGACCGGGTACGCGTCGTGATCGCGCCGACCCCCGCGGCCACCAGGCACGCGACGGCCACTGCGCCAGCGAACCATGGAAACACGGTCCCGAGCGGCCACTCCGTCGCCGCCCAGCCCGCCACGATGGTGGGCACCGCCATGGCGGTGTATGCGATCAGGTAGAAGGCCGACATGGTCTCGCCGCGCCGGTCGGCGGGCACGACGTGCGACAGATGCCGCAGCGAGCCGCCGAAGCCGAGGCCGAACGAGGCGCCAAGCACGGCGGCCGCCGCGAGCACCAAAGGCCAACTGTGCGTGGCCAACACCGGCACCGTGAGGATCAGCGCGATCGCCATGCCGAGGTCACCGAGGATCGCCGACCGACGGGCGGGCAGTCGGGTCGACAGCAGCTGGGCGATCGCGGCGGAGAACGCCGTCATCCCGACCACGGCGCCGCCGAACACCAAATTGTGGACGTGCGTCTGCTGGGCCGCCAGCGAGGGGTACAGCGAGAGCAACACGCCGAGCACCGACCACGACGCCGTCACGCCCAGCGCGGCGAACCAGAAGTCACCGCGGATCTCGGCGGGCACGGCGGGTTTGGCGATCCGGATGGGGCCACGGGTCCGCGACAGGTGCGGTTCCCGCAGCGCGACGACGCCGACGCCGAGCACGGCGCAGATCACCGCGACGATCGCATACGGGGTGCGCATCGGGTGCGGCGCGTATTGCGCGAGCAGCGCCGAGCCGACGATCGCGACCGTCATCCCGATGTTGAAGCTGACTCCGCTGAGTTGGCCGGACCGGACTCCGTGGTCGGGGCGCAGGTCCAGCAGGGCCGCCGCGCCTGCCACGACGATCGAGCCGACGGCGGCACCGTGAATGATCCTGGCGACCATCAGCATCGCCATGTTGTCGGCGATCAGGAACACGCCGAGCCCGACGATCATCGCCACCAGGGCGCCGAGCAGGACCGGTTTGCGACCGACGACGTCGGAGATCTTGCCAGACACCAGCACCGCGCCCAGTGCGGCGACGGCGTAGACGGCGAAGACCAGGGTGGTGGCCAGAGGGGAGAGGTGCCACTGCTCCTCGTACATCCCGTACAGCGGGGCGGGCAGGCCGGACACGCCAAGCGCGACACCGCTCAGGACGAGCAGAAGGGAGTAGGCCCCGCGCTGCGTGTCATCGGCGAGCCGCTCGGCTGCGACCACTGTCACGTGCCCTCCTGACGGGGTGAGTTCGACGATCGTCGAACCGGTTCGAGAGTACGCTCGGTTCGATGAACATCAAACCGGCGGTCGTCGCGGAGCCCATCCGGGATGCCGCGTTCCCGACGAGCCCGGTCGCCGGTGTGCAGCAGCTCCTGGTCGCACTGGCCGATCCGGTCCGGCTGGAAATGGTCCGACGGCTGAGGAACACCGGATCGCCGATGCCGTGCGCACTGCTGTACGACGGCATCAACAAGTCGACGGCGACGCACCACTTCAAGACGTTGCGGGAGGCAGGCCTGACCGAGCGGCTGGTGATCGACGGACATACCCACCAGCGGCTGCGGGCCGACGAGGTGGACGCCGCCGTGCCAGGCCTTCTCGAGGCGATCGTGGCACGCGCGAACCGGGAAGCGACGCCGCGGGCCGGCTCCTAGTCGAGGCGAACCGACTCGATCTCGACCTTGGTCGCGGGCTTGCCGTCCTCACTGCCGTCCGCTACGCCGCGTGCGGCGATCTTGTCGACGACGGCCAGACCCGTCTCGTCGATCGTGCCGAACACGGTGTACGTCGGCGGGAGTTGAGAATCCTCGTAGACGAGGAAGAACTGACTGCCATTGGTGCCCTGGCCTGCGTTCGCCATCGCCAGCGTGCCGCGCGGGTAGGTCACCGGCGTCTCGAGTCCCGGGTCGGCGAGGCGGTACTGATTGGTCGGGTACTCGTTGGGGAAGCGGTACCCGGGCCCCCCTGTACCGTCACCGGTCGGATCGCCGCACTGCAGCACGCCGAGGGTGCTCGACGTGGTCAGGCGGTGGCACGGTGTCTTGTCGAAGAAGCCCTGCTGGGCCAGGCTGACGAAGTTGTTGACGGTGCACGGCGACTTGCCGTTGTCGAGTTGCACGCCGATCACGCCGTCGTTGGTGACGATGGTCGCGTGAACGGTCGCTGGGGTGGTGGGCACCTTGCCCGTGCGCGGCGGGTTGACGGGCTTGCTGGTCGCCTCCGTCGTCGCCGGGTACTGGCAGTTTGCGCCGAGCGTCGCCGGCGGTTTGAAGGTCGGCAGCGGCTGACTCGGTAGTGGCGATCCCGTCGTGTTGGGAGAGCCCGAGTACGAGCGATTGGGGTCGAAGTCCTCGGCGAAGCGCGCCAGGAACGCGGCGAACACGACCGTCAAGAGGACGGCCAGGACCGTCAGCACCGCCGCCACGTAGCTGATCACCAGACCGGCGATGGCGAGCCCGTGGCCGCCTTCGTGCTTCTTCCTGATCTGAGACAGCGACATGTGACCGAACACGATGCCCAGCGGGAAGAACAGGAACGCGCAGACCAGCGACGCGATCGCGAGGCCGTTGGTGTTCGGCGGCGGCGGCGGCGGATAGGGCGGATAGCCCGGCGGACCGGGCATCGGGCCGGGCGGCATCGGCGGGTACTCCCCATGAGGCGGGGGAGGCGGGAGGCTCACGGAGATCGGCCCGGGTCCGGTGTCAGTCCAGCTGAAGTGACTTGATCTGGACGGGCGTCTTCGGCGCTCCGTCGTCCGCTCCGCGGTCACCGGGAACGACGCCCGCTGCGGCGATCTTGTCGAGGGTGGCCAGACCCGTCGCGTCGATCGTGCCGAAGGCGGTGTAGTTCGGGGGCAGCTGAGAATCCTTGTAGACCAGGAAGAATTGGCTGCCGTTGGAGCCGGGAGCACCGGTGTTGGCCATTGCCAGGGTGCCGCGCGGGTACACCACGGGCGACTGCAGGGCTGGGTCGTCGGGCCGGTACTGGTTGGTCGGGTACTCGTTGACGAAGCCGTAGCCGGGTCCACCGGTACCCTTGCCGGTCGGGTCACCGCATTGCAGCACCGAGAGCCCAGGTGAGGTCGTCAGCCGGTGGCAAGGGGTGTCGTTGAAGTAGCCCTGCTGCGCGAGGCTGGCGAAGCTGTTCACCGTGCACGGCGCCTTGGCGTTGTCGAGTTGCAGCCCGATGTTGCCCTGCGAGGTGGTCAAGCTGGCGCTGATCTGACCGGGGTCGGTGGGCACCTTGCCCGAGCGAGGCGGGTTGTTCTTCTTGCTGGCCCCCTCGCCTGGCGTCGCCGGGTACTGGCAGTTGGCGCCGAGGTCGGCGGGGGCGGCGAACGGCGGGAGGCCTGCGCCTCCCGGCGGTGCCTGGGTGGGAGCCGCGCCGGACGTCGGCGTGGGGGTCTCGGCCGACGCGTTGGTGTCGGGGCCCTTGGTGGTCAGGAGCACTGTCGCGACGACGGCCCCGATGACCAGGAGTACGCCGGCGACGGAACCGATGATGGTGAAGAGACGACGCCTGCGCTCCTGGGCGGCGCGGCGTTCCAGCTGCCGCTCCAATTTGCGCTTGGCCGTCGCTCGCCGCTGTTCGTTGGTCGGCACCGCGTGGTCCTCCTCGTAATTCGTGATCGGCAACGAGTGTGCCAGCAATGGCTGAGAAGAGGTGCCGCGACCCTCGCCAAGGGTGGATGGGAAACTGGTCGACGTGTTCATCACGGGTTTTCCGGCAGGCATGTTGCAGTGCAACTGCTATGTGCTCGCCCCCAGGCAGGGGGCCGACGCCATCGTCGTCGACCCTGGCCAACGGGCGATGGCGCCGCTACGCCGGATCCTCGACGAGAACCGGCTGACCCCGGCGGCCGTGCTTTTGACCCATGGGCACATCGACCACATCTGGTCGGCCCAGAAGGTCGCCGACACCTACGGATGCCCGGCGTTCATCCATCCCGAGGACCGGGTCATGCTGACCGACCCGATCAAGGGGTTCGGCCCCCGGCTGGCCCAGCTGGCCATGTCGACGATGTTCCGGGAACCGCGCCAGGTCGTCGAGCTGGACCGCGATGGCGACAAGATCGAGCTGGGTGGCTTCACCGTCACCGTCGATCACACGCCGGGTCACACCAGGGGCTCGGTGGTCTTCCGGGTGTCCGGCGGGCTGGAGCGCAACGACTCCGGCCGCCTGCCACCTGGACCATCGGAGCTGGTGTTCACCGGTGACACGCTGTTCAAGCAGTCGATCGGCCGCACCGATCTGTGGGGCGGCAGCGGCCGCGACCTGCTCACCTCGATCGTGTCCAAACTGCTGGTGCTCGACGACGACACCGTGGTACTACCCGGGCACGGCCCGAAGTCCACGATCGGCGCCGAGCGTCGCACCAACCCGTTCCTCGAAGGACTCTGACTGAAAATGTGCACCGAGTGAGTGAGTTTCAGGCGCCCAAGGGCGTCCCCGATTACCTGCCGCCGGACTCGGCGCAATTCGTCGCGGTCCGCGACGGGCTGCTCGACTCCGCGCGCCGCGCGGGCTACGGCCACGTCGAGTTGCCGATCTTCGAGGACACCGCGTTGTTCGCGCGCGGCGTCGGCGAGTCCACGGACGTCGTCAGCAAGGAGATGTACACCTTCTCCGACCGCGGTGAGCGGTCGGTCACGCTGCGACCCGAGGGCACGGCCGGGGTCATGCGCGCCGTCATCGAGCACGGCATGGACCGCGGACAGTTGCCCGTCAAGCTGCGCTACTCGGGGCCGTTCTTCCGTTACGAGCGTCCGCAGGCCGGCCGGTACCGACAGCTGCAGCAGGTCGGCGTCGAAGCGATCGGGGTGGACGACCCCGCCCTGGACGCCGAGGTGATCGCCATCGCCGACGCCGGTTTCCGGTCGCTGGGACTCGACGGGTTCCGGCTGGAGATCACCTCGCTGGGCGACGACACATGCCGCCCGCAGTACCGGGAGTTGTTGCAGGACTTCCTGTTCGGACTCGACCTCGACGAAGACACCCGTCGTCGCGCCAAGCTCAACCCGCTGCGCGTGCTCGACGACAAGCGTCCGCACATCCGCGAGATGACGGCCGCCGCGCCCCTGATGCTCGATCACCTCTCCGACGTGGCCCAGCAGCACTTCGATACCGTGCTGACCCATCTGGATGCGCTGGGCGTGCCGTACGTCATCAACCCGCGGATGGTGCGCGGCCTTGACTACTACACCAAGACGACGTTCGAGTTCGTGCACGACGGACTCGGCGCACAGTCGGGCATCGGCGGCGGTGGCCGCTACGACGGCCTGATGAAACAGTTGGGCGGGCAGGACCTTTCTGGCATCGGCTTCGGCCTCGGCGTCGACCGCACGGTGCTGGCTCTGCAGGCCGAGGGCAAGACCGTCGGTGAGACCGCGCGCGTCGACGTGTACTGCGTGCCTCTCGGCGACGCGGCGAAGGTGGAGCTGGTCAAGCTCGCAGGCGCGTTGCGGGCCTCCGGTGTCCGCGTCGACCTCGCCTACGGCGACCGTGGGCTGAAGGGCGCCATGCGGGCGGCCGATCGGTCCGGTGCGCGGATCGCACTGGTGGCGGGTGACCGCGACGTCGAGGCGGGCACCGTCGGTGTCAAGGAACTCGGCACGGGGGAGCAGGTCGACGTCGGTGTCGACGCCGTCGTGGCCGAGGTTCTGTCCCGCCTGCCGTAGCTTCTCTCGGCGCGAGTTCCGTCACCGAGAGCATCAGCGTCACCGCGCCGAAACCACCGAGGACCAACGCCGACGACGCCCATGGCAACATCGGCGAGCGTGCGGGTACTGGTGCAGCGGGTGACGTCGGCGCGCGTCGTGGTGGATGACGCGGTAGTCGGCGAGATACGGCCCGACGGGCAGGGACTGCTGGCGCTCGTCGGCGTCACACACGACGACGATGAGGACACCGCTCGGCGGATGGCCGATAAGCTCTGGCAGCTGCGCATCCTCGACGAGGAGCGTTCGGCCGCCGACGCCAGTGCCCCGATCCTCGTCGTGAGTCAGTTCACGCTCTACGCCAACACCGTCAAGGGCCGGCGACCATCGTGGAATGCTGCCGCGCCACGAGCCGTCGCCGAGCCGCTGGTGACGGCCTTCGGCGAAGCGCTGCGGCAACTCGGCGCCCACGTGGAGACGGGCGTCTTCGGCGCCGACATGGCCGTCGAACTCGTCAACGATGGTCCCGTGACGGTTCTCCTGGAACTCTGAAGGGGCGGACGGTGACAGTGGGGCACGTTGTAACGATCCGGTAGCGTTCGACGATGTGACGATCATGCGAACAGCGACAAGCAAGATCGGGGCGGCACTGGGAGTAGCGGCGCTGGTGGCGTCCGCAGGCGTGGCAGCCAGTCAAGCCACGGCCGGGGCCGATCCGGCCGGTCACAAGGTGGTCTACACCCTCACCTCGGCCGGCGACGCGGATTTCGACCTGTACTACCTGGTCAATCAGCCTGCGGACAAGGCTGCGTACAACGCCGACTCCTATGCGTACCTCAAGAAGGAGCAGATCACCCTTGGGGCGGGTCAGCCGTGGGTTTTCGAGACCACGCTGGCGGATCCGCAGTGGGCGATCCTGACGGTCAGCAGCACCACCCATGGTGGGCGTGCCGCGCCGAACCCTCACTGCGACATCACCGTCGACGGTCAGGTGGCCGTGCAGCAGGACGCGCCGTACAACCTGCAGTGCCAGCTCGGGCAGTGGTGACGCGGCACTAGGAGACTCCTGAACAATCCCGCGTGGCGGTCGAGTGTTTGATCGCGGGTTGTT
>JAOPWT010000611.1 GCA_025965555.1 Mycobacterium sp. | reverse complement strand
CGGTTTCCGGCACCACGCCAAGGTCGAGATCCGCTGGGTCGCGTCCGACGACTGTGAGACCGATCCCAGTGCGGCGCTGGCGCTGAACGATGTGCACGGGGTGCTGATCCCCGGCGGGTTCGGCATTCGCGGCATCGAGGGCAAGCTCGGCGCCATCAAGTTCGCGCGCAGGCATGGCATCCCGGTGCTCGGGCTGTGCCTTGGGCTGCAGTGCATCGTCATCGAGGCGGCCCGCTCGGTTGGCATCGAGGCTGCCAACTCCGCGGAGTTCGACCCCGACACGCCCGATCCGGTGATCTCGACGATGGCCGACCAGCAGGACATCGTCGCCGGGGAGGCCGACCTCGGCGGCACCATGCGCCTCGGTGCCTACCCTGCGGTACTCGAGCCGGAATCGATTGTTGCGCAGGCTTACCAAGCGACGAAGGTGTCCGAGCGGCACCGCCACCGCTACGAGGTCAACAACTCCTACCGCGACCAGATCGCGGAGAGTGGGCTGCGGTTCTCGGGTACGTCGCCGGACGGTCACCTGGTGGAGTTCGTCGAATACGACCCCGCGGTGCACCCGTTCATCGTCGGCACGCAGGCGCACCCGGAGCTCAAGAGCAGGCCCACGCGACCGCATCCGCTGTTCGTCGCGTTCGTCGGTGCGGCGCTGGATTACAAGGCGGCCGAGCGTCTGCCGGTCGAGCTCGCCACCCAACGGGCCAACGGCGCCGAGCTGTCAGAGCCCGTGCGCCGTGGCTGACCACGACTTCACCACGGTCGCCAGCGAGACGATCTACGTCGGCAACATCTTCGCGCTACGCGCCGACGAGGTGAGCATGCCGAACGGCCGGATCGCCCGGCGCGAGGTGGTCGAGCACTACGGGGCCGTCGCCATCGTCGCGATGGACGAGAGCAACAACATCGCGTTGATCTACCAGTACCGCCACCCGGTGGGGCACCGGTTGTGGGAGCTACCCGCCGGGCTACTCGACGTCGACGGTGAAGCGCCTCATCTCACTGCGGCCCGTGAACTCGAGGAAGAGGCAGGCCTGAAGGCACGCGACTGGGGTGTTCTGGTCGACGTGGTCTCGGCGGCGGGGTTCAGCGACGAATGCGTCCGCGTGTTCCTCGCGACGGGGCTCACCGACGTCGGCAGGCCCGAGGCGCACGACGAAGAGGCCGATCTGACGCTGAAGTGGTTCCCCCTCGTCGATGCGGTCGAGATGGTGCTCAGCGGCGAGATCGTGAATTCGCTTGCCGTGGCAGGTATTCTGGCTGCCCGCACGATCGACCGGGACGTGCAGGCGCTGCGTCCCATCGACGCCCCCTGGCCCGACAAGCCGACCAGGTTCGCCGCCAGGCGGGCCACCAAGTGACCACTGCCGTCCCCGACCAGATCCCGGGTCGCTCCGCTCTCCCCCGCAAGCGGGGGGACCCCCAGCACCGAGCCCTCGACGACCAGCTGCAGGGGTACCTCGACCACCTGACGATCGAGCGCGGGGTCGCCGCGAACACCTTGAGTTCCTACCGGCGGGATCTGCGCCGCTACCTCGGACATCTCGCGGCGCGGGGCATCGACGACATCGACGAGGTCGCCGAGGAGGACGTCAGTGACTTCCTGGTGTCGCTGCGGCTCGGGGACGAGGATCAGGGCACCTCGCCGTTGTCGGCGGTCTCCGCGGCGCGCACGCTCATCGCGGTCCGCGGGTTCCACCGCTTCGCCGACGCCGAAGGCCTCGCCTCGCTTGACGTGGCCCGAGCCGTCAAGCCGCCGACCCCGACCCGTCGCCTGCCCAAGAGCATCAGCCTCGACGAGGTGGTCGCGCTCTTGGAGGGGGCGGGCGGCGACAGCGACACCGACGGCCCGCTGACACTGCGCAACCGTGCGCTGCTGGAGGTGCTGTACTCGACCGGCGCGCGGATCTCCGAGGCAGTCGGGCTCGACGTGGACGACGTCGACACGCATTCCCGGTCCGTGCTGCTGCGCGGCAAGGGCGGCAAGCAGCGGCTGGTGCCGATCGGCAGACCCGCGGTCAGTGCGCTCGACGCGTACTTCGTCCGCGGCCGTCCAGATCTGGCCCGGCGCGGCAAGGGCACGCCTGCGATCTTCCTCAACGTGCGCGGTGGCCGGCTGTCCCGGCAGAGCGCATGGCAGGTGCTGCAGGACGCCGCCGAACGGGCGGGCATCTCCGCGTCGGTGTCGCCACACACGCTGCGGCACTCCTTCGCGACACACCTGCTCGAAGGCGGCGCCGACGTGCGCGTCGTGCAGGAGTTGCTCGGGCACGCCTCGGTGACCACCACGCAGATCTACACGCTGGTCACCGTGTCCGCGTTGCGAGAGGTGTGGGCCGGCGCGCATCCACGGGCGCGCTAGCGATGAACGCCCCCGAGAACCAGGTGGTGATCATCGGGGCGGGCTCCGCCGGGCTGGCTGCCGCCCTGTGCCTCAGCGACCTGTCGCTGAAGTCGGTGGTGCTGGACCGCGGCCACCAGGTCGGGGCGTCGTGGCGCTCACGGTATGACCGGCTACGGCTCAACACCGGCCGCGAGTACTCTCACCTCCCAAAGCGGCCGTATCCCAAGGGAACTCCACTCTTTCCGAGCGGGGACCAGGTCGTCGCGCATCTCGAGGAGCACTCCACCCAGCGAGGCATCGAGCTGCGTCTGAACACGCCCGTCGAGCGAATCGTCCGCCGCAAACCCGGCGGATGGGGCGTCCTCACGCCGCATGGCATCATCGGCGCCGCGCACGTCGTGGTCGCCACCGGCTACGCGAACGCTCCCTTCCTGCCGGACTGGCCCGACGTCGCGTCATTCGGGGGTGAGGTGCTGCATTCGTCGGCGTACCGCAACCCGACGCCGTTCGCCGGCAAGCGGGTGCTGGTCGCGGGTGCAGGCTCCTCGGGCATGGAGATCGCGCACGACCTGGTGGCTGGGGGCGCCGCCAAGGTGTGGCTGTCGGTGCGCACCCCGCCGAACGTCATGCCGCGGAAGGGGCCTGCCGGTCGGTCGAACGACGTCGTCTCACGGCCGCTGTTCCATCTGCCGCCTGGCCTGGCGGACGCGATCTCCAAACGCGCCCGGCTGTCGGCGTTCGGCGATCTGAGCGCGTTCGGCCTGCCGATCCCCGAGGAGGGGCCGTTCAGCCGGGCGCACCGGCTGGACGCGGCGCCCTCGCTCGTCGGCCCCGAGGTGATCGAGGCGTTCCGCGACGGGTCGATCGAGGTCGTGGATGCGGTGACCGCGTTCGAAGGGTCGTCGGTGGTGCTGACCGACCGCACCAGGGTCGACGCCGACGTGGTGATCGCCGCGACCGGATACCGTCTCGGGCTCGAGCCGCTGGTCGGCCACCTCGGCGTCCTGACCGACGCAGGCGTGCCCAAGGTCGGCGGCGACGTCGCCGCCGAGCCGGGACTGTGGTTCCTTGGATTGTGGTCGCGGCCGTCGCTGATCGGCTACACGTCGAAGCAGGCGACGCGGATGGCCGCGCGCATCGCCCGGGCGATCGCCGAAGCCCAGCGATCGAAGAAGACCTTCTAGCCCACCAGATAGTCCGATTCGAGCACCAGGTCCGACAGCAGTGTCTGGTACTCGACGTGCGTGGCGTGTTCGACGGTGTTGAAGAGCCTGCCCTGCTGCTCGCGCATATAGGCGCGGTACTTGGGGGCGCCGGGCACGCGGACGTTGTCGGCGACCACGATCGAGCCGGTGTGCAGCCAGCCGCGGTCGAGGATGCTCTGCAGGTCCGAGAGGTACGCGCTCTTGTCGTGATCGATGAACAACAGATCGAGAGTGCCTGCGGCGAAACCACTTTCGGCTAACGCATCCAAGGTCTTGCCGCCGTCGCCGACGGTGCCGACGACGCAGGCGATCCGGTCACCGACGCCCGCGTGCGCCCAGATACGGCGGGCGATCGCGGCGTTGGCGGCGGAAAACTCGACGCTGAACACCTTGGCTTTCGGGGCGGCGCGAGCGATGCGCAGCGCGCCGTAGCCGCAGTAGGTGCCCAGCTCGAGGGCCAGGCTGGCGTCGGCCCGGCGCACCGCCGCGTCGAGCAGCTCGCCCTTCTCGTCGCCGACGTTCATCAGCATCGACTTCTCGCGGGCGAACTCGTCGATGGTGGCCAGGACGTCGTCGACGTCGCCCTTGCGGGCGTTGGCCTCGACGTACGCGGCGGTGGCCTCCTCGCGACCGTCGCCGATTTGACCTGTCTTGAGGAAGCCTGGCATGCCGACCGCCATGCGCACCGTCGACCAGCGCAGGAACGGCAGCCGCTGCTTCCAGCTCATGTCCGCATACTAGAACCTCGCCGAAGCGGAACGGCTCTCCAGATGCTGCACGCCGTCGCCAACCTGTCCGTTCCGGCCCCCGGCGATGACGGCACTTCGACCGCAGCCGATGGTCGGGCTGCTCATCGACGGGCTGCGCTACGGCGCCGAGGCTCATTAGTTGCGCCCGGCCGCGCGGGTCTGGCGTCCACGGCGTACTCCTCCCGTTAAACTCCAAGCGATGTTCGCCAAGCCCGAAGGTTGCCTGACCGGCGGCGGTCCCGAGTGACCGACGACGCTGGCACTACCGACGGCACCGGCCACACCGGTCGACCACCCCGGGTCATCCCCGAACCAAAGCCCAAGAGCGTGCACGGCCCGGCGAAGGTCATCGCCATGTGCAACCAGAAGGGTGGCGTCGGCAAGACCACGTCGACCATCAATCTGGGCGCCAGCCTCGCCGAGTACGGACGCCGGGTGTTGCTGGTCGACCTCGACCCGCAGGGCGCACTGTCCGCGGGCCTTGGCGTGCCGCACTACGAGCTGGACCACACGGTGCACAACCTGCTGATCGAGCCGCGGGTGTCGGTCGACGACGTGCTGATCAAGACCCGCGTCAAGGGCATGGACCTGGTGCCGAGCAACATCGACCTGTCGGCGGCGGAGATCCAACTGGTCAACGAGGTCGGCCGCGAGCACTCCCTGTCGCGGTCGCTGCATCCGGTGCTCGACCGCTACGACTACGTGCTGATCGACTGCCAGCCGTCGCTCGGTCTGCTGACGGTCAACGGGCTGGCCTGCGCAGACAGCGTGATCATCCCGACCGAGTGCGAGTACTTCTCGCTGCGCGGGCTGGCCCTGCTGACCGACACGGTCGCCAAGGTGAAGGACCGCCTCAACCCGAAGCTGGACATCGGCGGCATCCTGATCACCCGCTTCGACCCGCGCACCGTCAACTCTCGCGAGGTGATGGCCCGGGTGCTCGAGCAGTTCGGTGACCTGGTGTTCGACACCGTCATCACCAGGACCGTGCGCTTCCCGGAGACCAGCGTCGCCGGTGAACCCATCACCACGTGGGCACCAAAATCCACTGGCGCACAGGCATATCGGTCTTTGGCGCGTGAGGTCATCGACCGGTTCGGCGCGTGAGCTCGCCAGTACCGGAGGAGTCACCGCAGACTGGTTTCCAGGTCCGGCTGAGCAACTTCGAGGGCCCGTTCGATCTACTGCTGCAGCTGATCTTCGCGCACCGGATGGACGTGACCGAGGTCGCACTGCATCAGGTGACCGACGACTTCATCGCCTACACCAGGGACGTCGGGCGCCAGCTGGAGCTCGACGAGACCACGGCGTTCCTCGTGATTGCCGCCACCCTGTTGGACCTCAAGGCGGCCCGGCTGCTGCCCGCGGGCGAGGTGCACGACGAAGAGGACCTGGCGCTGCTGGAGGTTCGCGACCTGCTGTTCGCGCGGCTGCTGCAGTACCGCGCGTTCAAGCACGTCGCGGTGATGTTCGCCGAACTCGAGGCTGCGGCGCTGCGCAGCTATCCGCGGGCGGTGTCGCTCGAGGACCGGTTCTCCGACCTGTTGCCCGAGGTCATGCTGGGTGTCGACGCCGACAGCTTCGCCCAGATCGCGGCGTCGGCGTTCACCCCGCGGCCGGTACCGACCGTCGGCATGGACCATCTGCACGTACAGGGAGTGTCGGTGCCCGAGCAGGCGCGACGGTTGCTGAGCATGCTCGAGGAGCGCGGGATCGGGACGTGGGCGTCGTTCTCGGACCTGGTGGCCGACTGTGGGGCGACGATCGAGATCGTGGGCCGGTTCATGGCGCTGTTGGAGTTGTTCCGTGCCAACGCGGTAGCATTTGACCAGCCAGAACCGCTTGGTGTGCTGCAGGTTTCGTGGACCGGGGATCGCCCGACCAACGAGTACCTGGCCACGGCGGTGGAAGAGTGAGAAACACGCAGATGACCTACAAGCGATGACCGACGCGCATCCCGAACCCGACCCTGTCCTCGATGTGGGCCAGGATCTGGGCTCCGATCTCGGTATCGACGTCGCGCACCAGCCCGAGATGGAGGACTCCGAACTCGGTGCGGTGCTGGAGGCGCTGCTGTTGGTGGTGGACACGCCGGTGACGGTCGACGCGCTGGCGACCGCGGTGGACCAACCCGCCTATCGGGTGGCGGCGAAGCTGCGGCTGATGGCCGACGACCTCGCCGCGCGGGACAGCGGCATCGACCTGCGCGAGGCGGGCGGCGGCTGGCGGATGTACACCAGGGCGCGTTATGCCCCTTTCGTCGAGCGACTGCTGCTCGACGGCACCCGCTCCAAGCTGACGCGTGCCGCGCTGGAGACGCTCGCGGTGGTGGCGTACCGGCAGCCGGTGAGCAGGGTACGGGTGAGCGCGGTGCGCGGGGTCAACTGCGATGCGGTGATGCGCACCTTGCTGGCCCGTGGGCTGATCACCGAGGCGGGTGCCGACTCCGACACGGGGGCAACGACTTTCGCGACGACGGAGCTGTTCCTGGAGCGACTGGGCCTGTCGTCGCTGACGGATCTGCCCGACATCGCGCCGCTACTGCCGGACGTCGACAACATCGACGACATCACCGAATCCCTGGCCGACGAGCCGCGATTCGTGAAACTCGGTGTGGTGCCGAACAATCAGGCGATGGCCTTCGACGTGGACAAGGACTGACATGGCCGACGAGGATGAAGGCACCCGACTGCAGAAGGTGCTGTCGCAGGCGGGAGTGGCGTCCCGACGCGTCGCGGAACGGATGATCCGGGACGGCCGGGTCGAAGTCGACGGGCACATCGTCACCGAAATGGGTACCCGCGTGGACCCCGAGAACTCGGAGATCCGCGTCGACGGCGTGAAGATTCGGGTCGACGACACCATGGTCTACCTGGCGATCAACAAAGAGCGCGGCATGCACTCAACGATGTCTGACGATCAGGGCAGGCCGTGCGTCGGCGACCTGGTCGAGTACCGGGTTCGCGGCCACAAGAAGCTGTTTCACGTCGGTCGCCTCGATGCCGACACCGAGGGACTGCTGATCCTGACCAACGACGGCGAGTTGGCGCACCGGCTGATGCACCCGTCCTACGAGGTACCCAAGACCTATTTGGCGACGGTCGTCGGCTCGGTGCCGCGCGGACTCGGCAAAAAGCTGAAGGCAGGCATCGAATTGGACGATGGTCCCATTCACGTCGACGACTTCGCGATGGTGGACACGATCCCTGGCAAGTCACTGGTGACGGTCACGCTGCACGAGGGGCGCAAGCGCATCGTGCGACGGATGCTGGCGGCGGTGGGCTTTCCGGTGACCGATCTGGTCCGGACCGACATCGGCACGGTGTCGCTCGGCGAGCAGAAGCCCGGCAGCATCAGAGTTCTGACCAGTAAAGAGGTCGGCGAACTGTACAAGGCGGTGGGAATGTGAGCGCACCGTTGATGATTGCCGTCGACGGACCGGCTGGCACGGGGAAGTCTTCGGTGTCACGGGGTTTGGCGCGGGCACTGGGTGCGCGCTACCTCAACACTGGTGCGATGTACCGGATCGTGACGCTGGCGGTGCTGCGCGCGGGCCTCGATCTCGACGACGCCGCCGCCGTGGCCGCGCTGGCCTCCCAGGTCGACCTGGCGGTCGGCTTCGATCCTGACGAGGACCTGTACTTCCTTGGCGGAGAAGACGTCTCGGTGGAGATCCGCGGTGATGCGGTGACCAAGGCGGTATCCGCGGTGTCGGCGGTACCAGAGGTGCGAACCATGCTGGTGGACCGGCAGCGCGAACTGGCCGACGGTTCGGAACCCGTGGTGGTCGAGGGCCGCGACATCGGGACCGTCGTGCTGCCCGACGCCGACGTGAAGATCTTCTTGACGGCGTCTGCCGAGGAGCGGGCCCGGCGGCGCAACGACCAGAACGTGGAATCCGGACTCGCCGACGACTACGACGCGGTGTTCGCCGACGTGAAGCGCCGCGACCACCTGGACTCGACGCGCGCGGTGTCGCCCCTGCGGGCGGCCGAGGATGCGGTCGTCGTCGACAGCAGTGACATGTCTCAATCCGAGACCGTGGCATACGTTCTCGACCTGGTCGAGCAGCGGGCCGGAGCCTCCCGATGAGCGACATCGAAGACTCGTCCAGTTCAGATGGCACCTGGGTCGACGAGGGCGATTGGGAACTTCCGCCAGAGGGAGTCGACGTCGGTGACCTCGAGGCGGAGTTCGCGCCGCCGCCCGTCGTTGCGGTGGTGGGACGGCCGAACGTCGGCAAGTCCACCCTGGTGAACCGGATCCTGGGGCGCCGCGAGGCAGTCGTGCAGGACATCCCCGGGGTTACCCGCGACCGGGTGTCCTATGACGCGAACTGGTTGGGCCGGCGCTTCATGGTGCAGGACACCGGCGGCTGGGAGCCCGATGCGAAGGGCCTGCAGCAGTTGGTCGCCGAACAGGCGACCGTCGCGATGCGGACCGCAGACGCGATCATCCTGGTGGTCGACTCGGTCACCGGCGCCACCAGCGCCGACGAGGCGGCGGCCAAACGACTTCAGCGCTCGGGCAAGCCGGTCTTCTTGGCGGCCAACAAGGTCGACAACGAAAAGATGGAGTCCGAGGCGGCGCTGTTGTGGTCGCTGGGGCTGGGGGAGCCGTATCCCGTCAGCGCGATGCACGGTCGCGGAGTCGCCGACCTGCTCGACGCGGTACTCGCGGTGCTGCCGGAGGTCTCCGAGCTGGGCTCGGGCAGCGGCGGTCCGCGGCGCGTGGCGTTGGTGGGCAAGCCGAACGTCGGCAAGAGCTCGCTGATCAACCGGCTCGCGGACGAAGAGCGCTCGGTGGTGCACGACGTTGCGGGTACGACGGTGGACCCGGTCGACTCGCTGATCGAATTGGACGGCAAGCTCTGGCGTTTCGTCGACACCGCGGGTCTGCGGCGCAAGGTCGGGCAGGCAAGCGGCCACGAGTTCTACGCCTCGGTGCGGACGCACGGCGCGATCGACTCGGCCGAGGTGGTCATCGTGCTCATCGACTCCTCGCAACCGCTGACCGAGCAGGACCAGCGGGTGCTGACGATGGTGATCGAGGCGGGCCGGGCGCTGGTGCTGGCGTTCAACAAGTGGGACCTGATGGACGAGGACCGGCGCTTCCTGCTGGACCGCGAGATCGACCTGTCGCTCGAGCAGGTGCAGTGGGCGCAGCGGGTGAACATCTCCGCCAAGACGGGCCGGGCGGTGCAGAAGTTGGTGCCCGCGTTGGAGAGCGCGCTCGCGTCGTGGGACAAGCGCATCTCGACGGGCCAGCTGAACACGTTCCTGAAGGAGATCGTGGCAGCGACCCCACCGCCGGTGCGCGGTGGCAAGCAGCCAAAGATCCTGTTCGCCACCCAGGCGACGGCGCGGCCGCCGACCTTCGTGTTGTTCACGTCGGGCTTCCTGGAGGCGGGCTACCGGCGGTTCATCGAGCGCAAGCTGCGGGAGAAGTTCGGGTTCGAGGGCAGCCCCATCAAGATCAACGTGCGGGTGCGGGAGAAGCGCGGGAATCCGAAGCGCTGATCAACGCTGGTGCACTACTTCGGGATTGGGTCGCCGTAGTCGCGGAGCCGCAACGGGCGGTCGACGCTCGCTGACGGAGGCCCGTTGGCCGCCCGATAAGGTCTGAGCAATGTCCGTCGCCCACATGATCCTGATCGCGTTGGCGGGTGTTGGGGCTGGTGCGATCAACGCGATCGTCGGCTCCGGCACCCTGATCACGTTCCCGACGCTGGTGGCGCTGGGCTATCCGCCGGTGACGGCGACCATGTCCAATGCGGTGGGTCTGGTGGCCGGCGGCGTCTCGGGCACCTGGGGATACCGCCGGGAGCTGCGGGGGCAGTGGGACCGGCTGAAGTGGCAGATTCCCGCGTCACTGTTCGGGGCGATGGTCGGTGCGTGGCTGCTGCTGCACCTGCCCGAGAAGGTGTTCATCTCGGTGGTGCCGGTACTGCTGGTCGGTGCGCTGCTGCTGGTGGTGTTCGGGCCGCGGATCCAGGCGTGGGCGAAGGGCCGCTCGGGCGACGAGGCCGAGCCGGTGTCGACCAGACGAATGGCGCTCTTGGTGCTCGGGACGTTCGCGGTCGGCGTCTATGGCGGCTACTTCACCGCGGCGCAGGGAATTCTGCTGATCGGCGTGATGGGGGCGCTGCTCCCAGAGTCGATGCAGCAGATGAACGCCGCGAAGAACCTGTTGTCGTTGGTGGTCAACGTGGTGGCCGCGGCGGCGTACACGCTGGTGGCGTTCGACCGGATCAGCTGGGAGGCGGCCGGGCTGATCGCGGTCGGCTCGTTGCTCGGTGGATTCCTTGGTGCGCACTACGGTCGGCGATTGTCGCCGAATGCGTTGCGCGCGGTGATCGTGGTGGTCGGGCTGATCGGGCTGTACCGGCTACTGACGGTCTAGACGTCCGAGCTCTCACGCCATAGGTCGATGCCGGAATCTGATGCGTACTGATCGATTTCGGCGAGTTCATCCGCTGTGAAGTCGAGGTTCGCGAGGGCGCCGAGATTCTCGTCGAGCTGAGCGACGCTGGAGGCACCGACGAGGGTCGAGGCTACGGCGGGGTCGCGAAGGACCCAGGCCAGGGCAAGCTGGGCCAGCGTCTGGCCGCGGCGCTCGGCGATCCGGGCGAGCCCCTGAAGCCGTTCGCGCACCTCGTCGGTGACCAGGTCGTCGTCGAAGGTCGGCCGCGCCGTTGCGCGATCGACGTCGGCCGCGGGGCGCTGCAGGTAGCGGTCCGTCAGCAGGCCCTGGCCGAGCGCAGTGAAGGCGATCGCGCCCATGCCGGCCTTCTTGAGCTCCGCGGTGAGGCCGCCTTCGATCCACCGATTGAGCAGTGAGTACGAGGGTTGATGAATCACCAGCGGGGTGCCGAGTCGTCGCGCGATGGCCGCGGCTTCGGCGGTCTTGGCTGCCGAGTAGGACGAGATGCCCACGTAGCGTGCCTTTCCTGCACGTACGGCCGTGTCGAGGGCGCCGATGGTCTCCTCGAGCGGCGTCACCGGATCGATGCGGTGCGAATAGAAGACGTCGACGTAGTCGAGACCCAGGCGGTCAAGGGATTCGTCAAGACTTGCAAGTAGATAGGCGCGTCCACCGAGCTGGCCGTAGGGCCCTGGCCACATATCCCACCCGGCCTTGGTGGAGATGATCAGTTCATGGCGATACGGCTTGAAGTCGCTACGCAGCATCCTCCCGAAGTTCTCCTCGGCGGACCCGTACGGCGGTCCGTAGTTGTTGGCCAGGTCGAAGTGGGTGATCCCGCGATCGAACGCGTGGCGCAGCACCTGCCGCTGCACGTCGAAGGGCCGGTTGTCGCCGAAGTTGTACCAGAGACCCAGCGAGATCGCCGGGAGCAGAAGACCGGACGACCCCACTCGCCGATAGGGCATCGCGTCGTAGCGGTCTCGAGCCGCCACCCATGGATCGTGGGTGAAGGGAACGTCGGTGATCGCGAGGTCGTCGGCCATGGGAGTCATCGTAGGTCCGACCGTCAGAACTCTTGGCGATTCGCCTCCTGCTCGAGGACGGCCTCGAGGTCCTTGAGGCGGTCCATGTTGGCCACCACCCGCTGGGTCCGGTTGTTCTTGGCGAGCATCTCCCGATTGCGGTGGACGAAGTTCCAGTAGCCGGCCGTGAAGGGGCACGCGTCGTCGCCCAGGCGCTTCTTCGGGTCGAAGGCGCAATCGCCGCAGTGGTCGCTCATCTTGTTGATGTAGGCGCCGCCCGACGCGTACGGCTTGGTGGCGAGCAGACCGCCGTCGGCGTGCTGGCTCATGCCGACGACATTGGTGGGCATCACCCAGCGGAAGCCGTCGACGTACGCGGTGGCGAACCACTCGGTGAGGTCCTCGGGGTGGTGGCCGCGTTGCAGAGCGTGGTTGCCGAGCACCATGAGCCGCTGGATGTGGTGGCTCCAGCCGCGGTCCCTGACGCCCCCGATGGCGTGCCGGAGACACTCGGCGGTGACGGAGTCGGGATCGAGGTCGGTCCACCAGTCGGGCAGTTTGGCCTTGGCGCCGAGGGCATTGTTCTTGGTGTACTTCGGGCCGAAGTGCCAGTAAAGATGCCACATGTATTCGCGCCACCCGAGGATCTGGCGGATGAAGCCCTCGACGGCGGCCAGTGGCGCCTCTTTCCGTCGGTAGGCCTGTTCGGCGGCTTCGACGGCATCGAGCGGGTGCAGCACGCCGAGGTTGAGGGGCACCGACAGCAGCGAGTGCGACATGGCCCAGTCCTCGCCCATGATGGCGTCCTCGTAGCGGCCGAACTCGGGGAGCCGGTGTTCGATGAACCTGTCGAGGGCGCGCCTGGCCTCGGTGGGCGTGACGGCGAAGAGTCGCGGGCCGTCGACGCCGACCGTGTCGAGCTCCATCCGGTCGAGATCGCGTCTGACGTGGTCGTCGATGTCGTCCTCGCGCGGTTTGTACGGCGTCGGCAGTCCGAGCGTCTTCTGCTTCTTGGGCGGCGGTTCGCGGTTGTCCTCGTCGTAGTTCCACCTGTTGCCGACGGGTTCGCCGGCATTCATGAGGACATCGAAGCGGCGGCGTTGGTCGCGGTAGAAGTCCTCCATGCGGAATCTCGTGCGGTCGCCGGCCCACTGCTGGAAGTCCTTGCGTGGCAACGCAAAGGTTGGAGTGGGCAGGACTTCGGCCACCAAGCCTTGCTTGCGCAGGCGGTGCACGAAGCGTTCCGCGGTGTGCGAGGTGGGTTCGTGAACGAGAACGGGACGCCCGTACTGCTTTAGGGCGTCGACGTAGCCGTCGGTCTGGAGCAGGGTGGCGCGGTCGCCGAGGTCGTGCTTGGCGTGCCGCAACGCCGAGAGAACGAGGTGCAGCTTCTGACGGTGGTAGCGGCGCTTGCGCAGCGCCGAGGTTGCCTCGACCAGCAGGATCTCGCGGTGCGCGTGCTCGCCGCCGTAGACCGCGGGCCCGAGCTGGTCGGCGAAGAGCCACAAGGGAGTGTCGTCGTCCGTCGGGGCTGTCACTCCGACGGTATTACCCAAGATCGGTGATGACGACGCGCCCTCTGAGGCGGTTGGGATTGCGGGTGGTCGCTGCGGTAGCATTTCGACGGTTGCCGGCGATCCCGGCAGCGCCGCGGGCTGTGGCGCAGCTTGGTAGCGCACTTGACTGGGGGTCAAGTGGTCGCAGGTTCAAATCCTGTCAGCCCGACGCAGGGAAGTAGGCTTTGAGCTGCAATATCAGGTATTGGTACCGCGATCATGGTTCAGCTTTTCACATTTGGGCCACGCCTTCGGGCGTGAGACCTTCCTGCGCCGCACTTGTTCGATGGTCAAGTGCCTGCTAGTTGAGACCTATCGAATCATCTTGCGCGGGTCGGGGAAGCCCATCTTGATGTAGCCGGGTGCTCGCTTCTTCAGCGAAGAGGCGATGACGGGGGTGAGCTCGTCGTGGTAGTCGTGCACGGTTGCGGTGATCTTCGAGGGGTAGGGACGGGTAACGCGACCGATGTATTGCACGAGCCGGTTCTTGAAGGTGATCGGCGCTGCCAGGAACAGGGTGTTGAGGGCGGGACAGTCGAAGCCTTCCCCGATGAACGAGCTCGTGCCGGCGATCAGGAGTGGATCCGAATCGGGCGTGTGGTTGGCGAGTTGGTCGACGATCTGGCGGCGTTCACGTGCCTTCATGCCGCCGCTGAGGACGGTGACGGTCTTTCCGGTGGCCTGAAGCCGGTCGGTGATGGCCTTGAGGTGATCGACCCATGTGGTGAGCACCAGAATGTTGGCTCCCGTTTCGGAGGCGGTCAGCACGTCGTCGACGATCTGGTCGAGCCGTGTGTGATCGGCGACGAGAGCTCGATAGATCTCGGCCATTCCACCGGGTGCGGTGGGATCGGCGTCGCCGCGGTATTGGAATCCGGTGGGGTGCAGGTGCAGAACTGGGTGGGGCGTCAGTAGGTCGGAACCGTCGACCGGGAGTTGTCCGGTGGTGGGCTGGTCGATGGTTACGTGATGCGATCCGAGTTGGTGATAGATCAGGTCTTCGAGCCCGTCGCGGCGTTCCGGGGTCGCGGTCAGACCGAGCCAGTATCGCGCAGCCATGCTGCTCAGGACGCCGAAGAATGCGCTGGCTGCGACGTGGTGACATTCGTCCACAATGACGAATCCGTAGTTGGCGGTGATGTCTTCGACGTTGTCGCGGCGGGCAAGTGTTGGCAATAGCGCGATGTCGAGGATGCCCGTGGTTTTCGATCGTCCACCGCCGATTTGACCGCATGCGAAACTCAGGTGGCTGCTGATCCGATCGCGCCATTGGTCGGCTAGGGCCTTGCGATCGACTAGGACCAAAGTCGAGGTGCCTCGCGATTCGATTGCCGCGCAGGCTATGACCGTCTTACCGGTGCCGGGTGGTGCGACTAGGACGCCACTGTCCTCTTCGAGGAGTTGGCGCAGTGCGGTGGTCTGGACGGTGTGCAACGTTGTGCTGCAGGTGAACTCGTGAGGTTGACCGAGGATGCGCTTGTCATCGACGTGTAGCGTGCTGTCGGCCGATTCGACGAGTTCCGTCAACAGAGGATGGAGGCCGCGGGGCAGGACGAGATCACCATCGGCCGTTTCATCGTAGCTGTAAAGGAACCGTGGTGTGTCCCAGGTGCTGCGGCGGGCACGTTGGCGCGCATCGAATTCCGGGTTGCGTATCGATGCGGCGTGTTTGACGGCCGAGATCATAGCTGGGCCAAGATCGTTGGCGGTCAAGGTGAGTCGTGATGTGAACTCTGCACGCACGATTGCCGCCGGCCGCGGGATGATGCGCGAGGACGTCGGTAGCTGCAGACGCCGGACATTATGGCCGATCTGTGGATCAGGAAGAAGGCGCGCCAACGCGGTCACATCTTTGGTGGACAACCGGGCGATGCTTGACAGGTAGGCCCACTGATCCTCGTATGGCTCGAGGGTGGCGGGATCGAGGAAGACAGTGGTGCCGTGTTGACGGCGCTTACCGTTCATCGGTGCGGCGATCAGATTGCCCACCCCACGCCCGGTGTGTACGTCCTGGGATGGGAACAAGCGGTCGTAGCTACTCAGATGCATGCTGCCACGCAGGCGAAATGCCTCGCTCAGCAGACTTGTCGCGACGTTGCGGGCGACCGATGCCGAGATCGGATGAGCGAAGAAGATCCAGACGTGAGCTCCTCGCCCGGATTGCGATACCTCCAGTGCAGCCGGAATCCCAGATGAGCGAGCCGCTTTCATGTACGCGAGCGCGTCGAGCATTGCGGCTTCTTTGTCGAAATCCGCGGCGACCCACCAGCAAGTGTCGTCATCGCTGAGCGGATAAAGCCCGATGTGTGCCTCGCCGCGCAGGTGGGCATCAATGACCTCCGGGGTCAACGGGAGGTACGGTGCGTCGACCCGATTCATACCCTTGCGCCAGTAGCCCTTGATCGCTGGCGTCCAACCCGAGCGACCATCTCGCTGGCTTTCCCAGCGCAGCGCGTAAACATCGGTGCGACAACGGAACAGATCGAAGAAGAACCGCACCTTTTCGGCGGAGCTGGAGCCCATTGTCACTGGTGAGGCCGGTGCTCCCGTCAGTGTCGCTTGGTCACTGGCGGCTGCGCGTGCCTGTTCCTCACTCAACTGAAGAAGACGACGCAAACGCGCGTTGTCGGCACGCAGCGTGTCCAACTCGCCAGGGAAACTCTCGACCCCGCTAAC
>JAOPWT010000351.1 GCA_025965555.1 Mycobacterium sp. | reverse complement strand
CGACACTGTCCACTTGATCGTCGACCCCGCCGCCCTGGTCAACCACGTGCTCCCGTACAGCGAGCTGTTCGGGCCCAACGCAGTGGGCACCGCCGAGCTGATCCGCATCGCGCTCACGACCAAACAGAAGCCTTTCACGTATGTGTCGACCATTGGCGTGGGTGACCAAATCCAACCGTCGATGTTCACCGAAGACGCCGATGTCCGGGTCATCAGCCCGACCCGCGCCATCGACGACAGCTATGCCAACGGCTATGGAAACAGCAAGTGGGCCGGTGAGGTATTGCTGCGTGAGGCCAACGATTTGTGCGGCCTACCGGTCGCGGTCTTCCGCTGTGACATGATCCTGGCCGATAACACGTACGCGGGTCAGCTCAACGTGCCTGACATGTTCACCCGGTTGATGCTGAGCCTGGTGGCCACCGGAATCGCGCCCGATTCGTTCTACGAACTCGACGGCGACGGTAACCGGCAACGCGCGCATTACGACGGCCTGCCAGTCGGATTCATCGCCGACGCGATCTCTACCCTCGGTGCACAAGTGGTCGATGGGTATCAGACCTACCACGTGATGAACCCCTACGACGACGGCATCGGACTCGACGAGTACGTCGACTGGCTCATCGACGTCGGCTACCCGATCCAACGCATTCCCGGCTACGACACCTGGCTGCAACGGTTCGACACGGCGTTGCGTGCCCTGCCGGACAAGCAACGCCAGGCCTCACTCCTGCCGCTGCTGCACAATTACCAGCGACCCGAGAAACCGATCCGCGGGTCGATGGCGCCCACCGATCGGTTCCGCGCAGCGGTGCAGGACGCCAAAATCGGCCCGGACAAGGACATCCCGCACGTCACGGCGCCGGTCATCGTCAAGTACATTGCCGACCTGCAGCTAATGGGACTGCTATAGGGCGACCGGCAGCACGCTGTCCCCCGGCACCTGCCGCCCGAACGGGGGCTCATCGCCGACGCGCCAGGTGCCCGCCTGGAGGGCTTCGGCCCGCCGCCCGAGCCCTTTACAGGGCGCGCCGCGCCGCGGGCATCTGTTGAGTCTCCCAGGCCTTGTGCCAGATCTGGACCGATCCGGGCCACACAGTCAGCTCGGCAGTGAAGCCGTTGCGGTCGGTGAGCAGGTTCGTGAGACGGTCCCCAGGTGCGATGTTCAACCTGATGCTAGAGCCAATTGAACAACATAGAACCCTCCGGGCCCGGAATCGGGTAGGTCAGCAGGTGGCCGCTCGGAGGATTCGGTAGGTGAACGCGTCCTACTTCGCGGACCGGCCCGAAGTCCTCGCGCAGGTAATGCACGGCAATGCGCAAACCCTGCTGCCCCGACTGTCTGTGAACACTGCGGCCTGAACCGACGCAGCCACGACGAACGCCCGATCGCCTTTGGTGGTTATTTCTGGTCGATGCCGACGGGGTTGAGGTGGGTGAGGTGGCCGCTTTCGGTGCCGTCGGTGGGGTCGATGACGCAGTCGATGAGAGCGGGTCGTCCCGACATGAGCGCGCCGGTGAGGGCGATGGTGAGTTGGGTTGGGGTGGTTACCTGGTAGCCCTTGCCGCCGAATGCCTCGATCAGGCGGTCATGGCGCGCGTTCAACATCAGGGTGGTCGGGGACGGGTCGGTGGATACGGTGTTGACTCCGTCGCCGCGGTAGACCCCACCGTTGTTGAGGACGACGACGACGATGGGCAGCCGGTAGCGGCAGATGGTTTCGAGTTCCATGCCGCTGAACCCGAATGCGCTGTCGCCTTCGATGGCCACGACGGGGGCGCCGCTCTCGACGGCGGCAGCGATCGCGTAGCCCATCCCGATTCCCATCACTCCCCACGTGCCACTGTCGAGGCGGTGCCGCGGCACGGACATGTCGATCACGTTGCGCGCGAGGTCCAGTGCATTGGCACCCTCGTTGACGACATAGGCCTCGGGATGCTCGTGCAGGACATCACGGATGGCCCGCAATGCGCTGTAGAACTGCATCGGGTGCGGGTCGGCGGCCAGCCGCTGTGACATCTTGGCGACGTTTTGCGCCGAGCGGTCGGCAAGGAAATGGCGCCACGGCGCCGACGCCCTGATTTGATCTGGCGCGGTCCGCTCGATGAGTGCTTCCATCACCGAGCCGATATCGCCGACGAGGGGTGCGGCGATGGGCTGGTTGCTGTCCAGTTCAGTCGGTTCGATGTCGACTTGAATGAATTTGGCGTCGGGATTCCATTGCGGCGCTTCGCCATGGCCGAGCAGCCAGTTCAGCCGGGCACCCACGAGCATCACGACATCGGCTTCGCGCAGCGCCAATGATCGAGCCGTCGCCACCGACTGCGGATGATTGTCGGGCAGCAGGCCCTTGGCCATCGACATCGGGAGGTAAGGCAGGCCGGTGGCCTCGATGAACGCCCGGATCTGCTTGTCCGCTTGGGCATAGGCAGCGCCCTTGCCCAATACCACCAGCGGCCGTTGCGCACCGGCGAGCAGCTCGATTGCGCGGTCCACCGCCTCGGGTGCGGGCAGCTGACGCGGTGCCGGATCGATGATCCGTCGCAGCGACGCGCCGCCGGCCGCGGCGTCGATGACCTGGCCGAGCACGGCGGCCGGGATGTCGAGGTAGACACCGCCGGGGCGCCCAGACACCGCGGTGCGGATCGCCCGGGCGATGCCGCGACCGATGTCTTCGACACGGTTGACCCGATAGGCGGCCTTGGCCAACGGTTCGGCCGCCGCAAGCTGGTCGAGTTCCTCGTAGTCGCCTTGTTTGAGGTCGACGATGTGCCGCTCGCTGGACCCCGAGATCTGAACCATCGGAAAGCAATTCGTGGTGGCGTTGGCGAGCGCGACGAGCCCGTTGAGGAAACCCGGTGCGGAGACCGTCAGGCAAATACCCGGCTTCTTGCTCAAGAACCCCGCCGCGGCCGCCGCGTGACCGGCGTCGCTCTCGTGCCGAAACCCGATGTAGCGGACGCCCGCCGCCTGCGCAACGCGAGCCACGTCGGTGACCGGGATACCGACCACACCGTAGATCGTCCGCACATCATTGAGCCTGAGCGCATCGACAACCAAGTGATATCCGTCAGTCTGATCATCCGCGGTATCCGCCACCGCACTAGTTCCCGCTGCCGTACTCATGCGCGGAGCTCCTTCTGATGCGGTTAGCATTGTGCGCCTTCACTTCTCACGTTCCTTGATCCAAACCCCGTGTCCTAGACTGGTTCGCGACGAATCGATGGGTGATGGTCATTGAGTTTCGCCCAAAGCCGGCCCCGACCTATGCATCGTCCGCCCTACCAGGATCACCAGGACAGTGCTTACCAGTGGTAGCACCGGCGCGTAGCTGCGCACATGCAGGAACAGCAGTCCTCCCGCCACGGCGCCCGCGATCAACCCCAAGAGCACACCTACGAGGCGGGGCATCTCGGACCTCAATCGAGACCCTGCGAAGGTGCCTGCGAATGCGACCAGGGTGAATGTGCCTGCCGTGGTGAAAATCCCCTGCACGCCGAGCGATCGAACCGCCGCCGTCTGGATCCCCATAGCGAGCGAGAACAGGGCGATGAGTACGTCGGCAACCTCGGTCGTGGGGTGTCCGGCCGTTGCCAACCACACCACGAGAAAGCCGGCTTCGGCAACCGCCACGGCGGCCAATAGGACCGTCATCGCCGGGGGCCACAAGCCAGATTCCTTGGAGCGCAGCGTCGTAAACCGCAGGCCGAGGTAAGCCCCCGCGGTGAACATCGACAACGCGACGATGACGGGTACGACATCAGGCCCCTGAGTCTCCGCGATACCCAATCCCAGGAATACGAGATTCCCGGTCATGAACGCCGAGAAGATCTTTCCTAGGCCGAAATAGCTGATGGCGTCTACCGCTCCCGAAGCGACTGTCAACGCTACGAGCAGCAGATCGCGCACCCATTGGCGATCTCGACTGCTGGCGGTGATCGACGCGGACAGAATGTCTACCCTGATCGGCGCGGTACGCGACATGTTCCCGCTGTGGGATTTGCTTGCCATGACAGCAGCTTGTCGTCTCGGCATCGAAATGTCGTCACGGCTGTCCCGCATCCGCAACCCCTGTCAGCCGGAGCACCCCGTACCCGCCACCATGGGCAGCGAACGCTGGCTGACCGGAACGCAACTCTGCGCTCCTTCCGAAAGGCCCATTGCTGCAGAACAACTCACTCGGGCGCATTAGCGCTCTTCTTCGGTGACAGTTGTTCGGATGAAACACCTGCAGCCACGTGGACACCCTTCGGAGTCACGCTGGCGGGCAGACGAGGTTCCGGCTGACGGCCGGACCAGAAGTCGTGTCAGCGGTGATGTCATCGGCTTGGAGCACCGGAATTCTGAAAGTACCCAGCAGGGCCGAGGGGCAGAGGCTCCTGCCTGGATTGGGGCCACCTACGGCGCCTTGCTTGAAACCTGAACCGCCCCAACGGGCAAGCGAGAGGAACCGATGACGATCGACAACGACACTCGTGCACGACTGGAGCCTGCCGCGGCGAAGGTGCCCCAGATAACCGCCTCGTTCTGGATTGTCAAGCTGCTGACGACCGCAATGGGTGAAGCGGCATCGGACTATCTGCTCAGTACGATTGGCCTTATCGGCCTCGGTGTTGGCCTAGCAGGTTTCGCACTCGCCCTGTGGGTCCAGTTTCGGACACGGCGGTACAACGCCTTCGCCTACTGGGCGGCGGTGATGATGATCGCCGTGTTCGGCACCATGGCCGCCGACACCCTGCACCACCAACTCGGGTTCTCGTTTGGGGTTTCCACCCTGGTATGCGCCCTTGCGGTCACGGCGACCTTCTCGGCGTGGTACCGCGTTGAGCACACACTGTCCATACACAGCATCACCACACGACGCCGCGAGGTGTTCTATTGGCTGTCAGTGTCATTCACGTTTGCCCTCGGAACCGCCGTCGGCGACCTGACCGCAAGCACACTGCACTTCGGATTCGTCGGATCGATAGTGCTCTTCGCCGTCGTCATGGCCGTTCCGGCGGTGGGCTGTTGGCGTTTTCGCCTCAACAGCGTCATCGCATTCTGGTGGGCATATATCGCCACCCGGCCGCTCGGTGCCTCCGTAGCGGATTGGTTGAGCAAGCCGACCGAGTCTGGAGGCCTCGCCTACGGCGACGGCCTTGTCGCCGCCATTCTGCTGGCATTCGTCCTCATGCTGGTCACCTTTGCAGCCGTCAGGCGGCCCCGCCGGGGGGGCGCTTGGGCCGACGACATCGCCGACTGAACCGGCTCCCACCTTAGTAACCATGAGCGGTCCATTCTCATAGAAGCAGCCTTACGCCTGGCCGAGGACTCCCGTTCTCGCGCAAAATGTCGTCTGGGCTTCGCAACCGCTTGCCCGCGCAGGCGGCCCTGGAGATGCTCGCCGAAGGCGGTAGCGGGCTCGATGCGGCCCTGGCCGCCGCGGTCACACTGACTCTTGTCGAGCCGGTGTCGAACGGCATCGGCTCGGCCGCCTTTGCAATCGTCTGGGACAGACGGCAATTACACGGATTTAATGCCTCCGGCCGATCACCCGCGGGATGGACGCTCGGCGTGCACCTGCAGAT
>JAOPWT010000343.1 GCA_025965555.1 Mycobacterium sp. | reverse complement strand
TGATGCCGAAGTCGGCACACAACTGCTCTTCGATGATCTTCTCGCCGGGCTTCAGCGCGCCACGCAGAATCGCGTCGCGCAGGCGGTGGGCGGCCAGTTCGACGAGGTCGCAGGCAACGCGAACCCGTCCGAGCCCACTGCTCACCGCCTCTCGCGTCCGTGTCGTCGATCGTCCCAATTTGTCGACAATCGCAGGAATCCTTCCCCTAATGCACGTCGTCGAGACCACCCGCCGAGCCCGCCGAGCCTCGCCGAACGAGGGCCTACGGCGTCCTCAGCCAGCGGTCGAGCCAGGCCTCGAGTCGATGCGCGTCGCCGGCGTGCCCGGCCGCGGCCAGATAGCCGTCGGGCCGCACCAGCAGCCAGCCCGAGCCAGGGACCACGTCGTCGGGCAGCGCCACCTCCCGGACGGCGATGACCTCGGCCCAGGGACCGAAGGCATCGGCGATCAGCTCCGCCCCACCCGAGGCGAAGCCGGGAACGAAGCCCGAGACGAGCAGGGTCGGCCTCGACGTGTCGAGCAGGTCGTGCAGCCTGCCTTCGGGCAGTTCGACGTCAGCCAGGCGGTCACCCGCCCTGAGATCGCCAATCCTTCCGCCGCCCTTGGCGATTGGACCCCCGCGGTACGAGGCGGCGATCTGGCCGAGCCGCGGCGCGGCCTTGTCCTGCACCCTGGCGCGGGACAAGGCCAGTGGTGCCAGCCGGGTGAGCGCCGCATGGGCAACGGCGTTGGTCGAGTTGAAGACCTTCGTCGCGCGCTCGGTCATCCCGACCAATTGGCGGATCACCGGAAGCCGGTCGGACTCGTAGGTGTCGAGGAGTTCGGGCTTGGCCGTGCCCTGCAGGACCATCGCGAGCTTCCACGACAGGTTCACCATGTCCTGGATGCCCGCGTTCATGCCCTGGCCCCCCGCCGGGCTGTGGACGTGTGCGGAATCGCCGCCGAAGAAGACGCGGCCGTGCCGCAGCGTCTCCATGTGGCGGCTGTTGATCCTGAAGCGCGAGCTCCAGTTCATGTCGTAGAGCTGCGCCGGAATGTGGACGGTGCGGTCGTACAGGGCCTGGATGTCCGCCAGCGAGGGTTCCTCGCCGTCACCGGTCACGCCGTCCGGATCGGTGGCCATGAACCTGAACCGGCCATCGCCCATCGGAAAGATCGCCAGGAATCCGTTCGGCGCCAGGAAGATCGACAGTTGGTCCTCGGCGATGCCGCCGGCCAGTTGCACGTCGCCCAGTACGTAGTTCTGCGGCAGCGACCGACCGGTGAACGGCAAGCCCAGGCACTTGCGCACTGGGCTGTGGCTTCCGTCGGCGGCGATGACATAGGACGCCTCGACGGTCTCGGCGGTGCCATCGGGTGCGGTGAGAACCACGTCGATCGAGTCGGAATGCTGAGTGAGGGAGGCGAACTCGATGCCGCGCTCGACCTTGACACCTTGGCTGCCCAGCCGTTCGGCAAGCAGGCGTTCTGTTTCGGACTGCGCGAGCATCAGGATGAAGTTGAACTGGCTGCGCATGCGGCTGAAGTCGATGCCTGCGATCTGGCGGCCGTCGGCGTGCAGCGCCGTTCGCCTTGCGCGGTTCCCTAGCCGCAGCATCTCGTCTCCGACGCCGCGCGTCCTGAGCAACTCCAGGGTGCGGGCCTGCACGCCAAGTGCACGTGAGGTCGTCGACGGCCCCTGCGCCTTGTCGACGATCCGTACGTCGATTCCCATGCGCGACAGCTCGAGCGCTGCCGTCAGTCCGGTCGGCCCTGCGCCGATGACGAGTACGGGTAGGTCGTCCCTGTCGTGATCCATGACAACTCCCATGTTCGGGGCCTAAGTCAACAAGTGGTGACTTGCACGCTAAGCCGTCGCATTAGCCGTGTCAACACCTGATGACATACCCTCGAGCCATGGCTTCGACCCGGGCTCGCAATGCTCAGGAGACCCGTGCCGACATCCTCGCCGCGGCACGCGCGCGTTTCGGCGCCGAGGGTTATGAGCGCACGACCCTGCGAGCGGTCGCCGCCGACGTCGGCGTCGACCCCGCATTGGTGATCCGGTACTTCGGCTGCAAGCAGGACCTCTTCGCCGCCGCCGCGGACTTCACCCTCGACCTGCCCGAACTCGCAGGGATCGATCCGGACCGCGTCGCCGAGGTGCTGCTGCCGAAGTTCTTCGCGGTGTGGGAGGACGACACCACGTTCGTCGCACTCCTGCGCGCGGCGATGACGAGCGCCACCGCCGCCGAAACGATGCGCAAGGTCTTCGCCACCCAGGTGGCTCCGGTCCTGTTCGCCGTCACCCCCGACCACCCGGCACAGCGCGCCGGCCTGATGGGCTCGTTCATCATCGGGCTCGCCACCACCCGCTACGTGCTGAGCAATCCGGCGGTAGCCGACCTGAGCCACGAAGAGCTCATCCTCTGGGCAGGCCCGGTGATCCGGCACCTGCTGGTCGGACCCGCGCCGACGGGCTAGCAGCGACTCGACATCAGCGCTAGAACGTGTTCTAGTTCAGAAGTGCTTGACTTCCCCGTGGAGAACCTCAGCGCCGAGGACGTCGAACGCTTGCGTGGCATCTACGAACCCTTGACGAAGTCCGTCCGCGAGCTGATCGACGCCACCATCCGCACCGAGATGGACGGTGACGCGGTGGCGGCGGTGACGGCCGAGATCGACGCGGCCACCGCCCGGCTCCGTGGTAAGCAGCTCGAAGGATCGTTCGGCGTGCGGTTCGGCAGCGATGGCGACCAGATGCCCTGGGGCAACGTCGTGATCGGGATGCGCAACCCCGTCGCGCCGCCACTGGTGTTCACGCCATCGGCCAATGGCGGCGTGCGTGCCGACTTCCACCTCGGCGCGGCCTACGAGGGTCCGCCGGGACACGTGCACGGCGGCGTCGCAGCCCTCATCCTCGATCACGCGCTCGGCGCCGCGGCGAGTTCGCCGGACAAGCCTCGACTCACCGGCACCATCACCCTGCGCTACCGCCGCTTGACGGCGTTGGGTGACCTTCACGTCGAGGCCGCGATCGTTCGCACCGAGGGCGTGAAGACCTTCGCCACCGGCCACCTCGCCGATGCCGATGGCGTGACGGTCGAGGCCGATGGCGTGTTCATCCAGCCGCGGTGGGCCCGCTCCTAGCTTGCCGGACGGCCGTTTCAGTCGGTGATGCCGACGAGGCTGCGGGTGATGTCACCGATCTCGGACACCAGGACGCGACTGGCCGTGTCGTCGGGACCGAGTTGCCTGGCAGCTTCGCGGATGCGTTGCTCGGCGGCGGCCACGCGGTCTCCGTCGATCCGCCACGGCGCACCAGGGGTCGTGGGGGCACCACCCAACGCCTCGGCGTACTCGTCGATCGCGACGACGAAGTCGCCACTGAGCGTGGCAGGCGGCTGAGCGGGCAGGCTGGATTCGAGTGTCGCGCAAGAGGTGGTGACGGCGTTGAGTGCGGTGCGATACGACTTCAGCCACCGTCTCAGGTCACCGGAGTCAGAGGTGGTCGCACCCGCCGCCGCCTCGAACGCCGCCCGCGCACGAAAGGCCCGCTCCCACGATGCGGCCAGCGCCTCGCCAGGATGATCCAGGCCATGCACGAAGGCCTTGATCACCGTTGCGGCGTAATCGATTTCGGTCTTCAGCAGTTCACCCGCGCGCTGCCGCAGCCGGATGAGCGAGTGGTCGGGCAGCACGACGTGGACGAGGACCGCGAGCGCACCCCCGATCATCGTCGCGATCAAGCGGTCGGCCATGGTGCCCGCCCCTGCGGTACCGGTGATGTCGATGAGGAACACGATCGTTGCCGCGAGAGCCGCACTGAGTGCAACGTAACCGAAACCCGAAACCGCATAGGCGATTCCGAGAACGATCACCACCAGCACGGCGGCCGCCAATCCGGCGGGATGCCAGATCATGGTCACCACCGACGCCGCGACGATGCCCACCGCGTTGCCTGCCACCCGGCCGACACACCTGGTGTAGGTATGGGCGGTTTCCGGGCGCAGCACCATCAGCACGGTCAACGGAATCCAGTAACCGTGCGGAACGTCGGCAAAGCGCTCGACGGCCACTCCGGCGCCCACGGCGGTGGCCAGCCGGATCGCGTGTCGCAGGATGGGCGATCCCCAGGTGAGGTGCGCACCAATGGCTGCAGCGGCCATCGGCATCGCGGACAGGCGACCTGGCCGTCCGAGTCGCGTGACGTTGTCGGAGTCGGGCGTGAGCTCGCCGAACCGTAGCTCAACGGCTTCCCGTAGCTGGTGGGAAAGACGCTGCGCCAGAGCGACGTTCGATAACGCCACCGTGTCCGCCGCGGCCTCGACCCGCAGCATGCCGTTCATCGCCTCACGTCTGGCGGTACGGGTGCGACTCGCGACGACGTCCAACACCGCGGCGGCAGCGCGCAAGAGCTCGGCCACGGCCCGGTCACCGGTCGATCGGCCCGCCAATGCCGTCAGCGTCACGGATATCCGCTGCGGCAGGCCGTACCAGGCGCGGTACGCCAGCGGGCGCCACCTGGCCTGAGTGTCGGTCACGGCGAACGAGTCGCGCAGCCAGAGCAGCGGTGCCGGATCGACTCCCACGTCCGGATCCGCGGCGAGATTCTGCGCATCGGCACCGAGCGACCGGTATGCCCTGGTCAACGCATCCCGCTGCAGTCGCCACCGGCGTCGCGGCCACAACCCGATCAGCACGGCCTGCACCAGGCCGCCACCGATGGCCAGCACCGTCGCCGTCACCACCGACGAAAGCGTCGGCGCCACCGGCGGCGCGGTGACGAGCAGTGCGCCCGCCGCACTGGCGATCAAGCCGGCATTGGCGCTGACCGCCCACTGCATGCCCGCCACGAAGCACCACGCCGCGGCCACCAGGACGAACAGGACGCCGTACGACGACGTCGAGGTGCCGAGCAGTACTGCGGCGCCCATCTCGAACGAGATTGCACCCACCAGGGCAAGAGGCCCCCGCGGGCTGTCCTGCAGCGCAGCGGCTCCCGCGATCGCCGCCGCGCCTGCCGCAGCCGTCGCCGCGCCGGCCGATCCCCAGTGCAGCCCCGCGGCCGCCGCGATCATCACGCCGAGAAGACTGCGGCTCACCGCGCCGAGATCGGGCATGGTGAGCCGCCGCGGTAGTCCCTTCATCGCCTGCTCATCACAACCCGTCAGAACCTACCGAATCAAACAACCATTGTGGGTCAACGCCGCCACCCTGGCGGTAGGTTCGTGCGGTGGAGAAGGTCATCATCACCCTTCGCGCGACGGCAGGCGACGACTCGTGGTGCACGCGCATGCGCACCCAGGTCGCCGACGATCTCCTCGCGCTGGGGGCGCCAGGTTTGGCGATCAACGTGCGGGACGCCTCGGTCAGCGACTCACTCATGACGCTGACGACGCTGGATCCGCCGGTCGTCGGGTTCGCCAGCATCTGGACCCAGCAGTCCTACGGCCCGCACGTGCTCGGCGCCATGGACCGCCTAGCCGGCGAATGCGACCGTGTCGACGCCTATCTCGTCACCGAGTCGGTGCCGCTGCCGCCACCGCCGACCTCGCCTGGGACGCGCACGCCTGGTTTCGCGAACGTCGCGCTGCTGCGACGGCCCGAGGAACTCGACGAGGGAACCTGGCTCGCGCGTTGGCATGTCGATCACACGCCGGTGGCGATCGCGACCCAGTCGACGTTCGGGTACACGCAAAATGCGGTGGTGCGGGCGCTGACCTCCGGTGCACCGGCCATCGACGCGATCGTCGAGGAGTTGTTCCCCATCGAGGCGACCCGGGATCTGCATGCGTTCTTCGGCGCGGCCGATGACGACGACCTCGGTGATCGGATGAACCGCATGATGGCCAGTACGGCGGCATTCGGCGCCAATGAGAACGTCGACACCGTGCCGACCAGCCGCTACGTGATGCGCTCACCGTTCGCCATGGAGGTATCGCCATGACCACTCTCGACGACGCCGTCGGACTGGCGGCGGCCGAGAGCGGCCTTGCCGTGGTCTCGACCGTTCGCGCCGACAACACAGTGCAGGCGTCGCTCGTCAACGCGGGCACGTTTCCCCATCCCGTAACGGGGGAGCCGACCCTGGCGTTCGTCACCTACGGCAAGGTCAAGTTGGCCAACCTTCGGGCGCGACCCCAGATCGCGGTGACGTTTCGCGACGGGTGGCGGTGGGCGACCGTCGAGGGTGCCGCCGAACTCGCAGGCCCGGACGACCCGCAGCCGTGGTTGACCGGCGACGCCCTGCGCCTGATGCTGCGCGACGTCTTCACGGCCGCAGGTGGAAACCACGACGACTGGGCCGAATACGACCGGGTGATGGCCGAACAGCGGCGAACGGTCGTACTGGTCGCACCCAGCCGCGTGTACTCCAACGGCTGACGAATACGCTGCAGCCGTGCTGGTTCAGATCGACGACGCCAACGGGGTGCGAACCCTGACCCTCAACCGCCCCGAGGCGCTCAACGCGTTCAACGAGGCGCTCTACGACGCCACCACGATCGCGTTGCGCGAGGCCGACGACGATCCGGCGGTCGCGGTCATCCTGCTGACGGGCACCGGCCGGGCGTTCAGCGCAGGCAACGATCTGGTCGAGATGCAGGCGCGCATCACCGACCCGGAATTCCAGTCCGGTCTGTACGGGTTTCCCGGCATGATCGAGACGCTCACGGCGCTGCGGAAGCCGTTGCTGCTCGCGGTGAACGGCCTCGGCGTCGGTATCGGCGCGACCATCCTCGGCTACGCCGACCTCGTCTTCATGTCCACCACGGCACGGCTGAAGTGCCCGTTCACCAGCCTCGGCGTCGCCCCAGAGGCGGCGTCGTCCTACTTGTTGCCGCAGCTCGTCGGTCGACAGAATGCCGCCTGGATGCTGTTGTCCTCGGAGTGGATCGACGCCGACGAGGCGCAGCGGATGGGCTTCGCGTGGAAGGTATGCGAGCCCGACGCGCTTCTGCCCGAGACCAGGCGACACGCGGAAATCCTTGCCTCACGGTCGATTCCGAGTCTCATCGCGGTAAAACAGACGATGGTCGAACCCACCCGCGCCGAGATCACGGCCGCCGCCGCGCGCGAATACGCTCAGTTCGCCGAACTGCTCGGGGGAGCGGCCAACGCCGATGCGCTGGCTGCGTTCGCCGATCGGCGCGAGTCAGAAGGCTGACCACGCGGCACGGTCAGCCCATTGCGTGCACGGGGCAGTTGTTCTCGACACGGCCGGCCTCGATGATCGCCCGCACCGTGCGGCGACAGCGCCCGCAGTCGAGGCCTGCGCCGCACGCATCGGCGATCTGCTTCGACGTCGACGCACCCGAAGCGACGAGGTCGGTGACGGCCTGGCTCGTCACCCCGGTGCACAGGCAGACGAACATCAGTTGATCACCCGCTTGGTGGCGGAAAAGGCCTGGATGGCCTCGATCGCGACGGCATCGAACAAATTGATCGCCACCGGGGAGCGCACCTGGTCAACATGACGTGCGACCGCCGCAGAAGTTTCCAATTGGCCCAATTGGTACGCCA
>JAOPWT010000342.1 GCA_025965555.1 Mycobacterium sp. | reverse complement strand
CGGGCTTCGGCGCATTCTTCGCCTCGATCACCACTCCGGCGGCGATATCGGCGCTCCAATTGTCCCTGTTGGTGGTGGCCATCGTGGTGCCGCTCAACGTCGTCTTCGGGGTCCCGACGGCTCTCGTCTTGGCGCGCAACAGATTTCGGGGCAAGAGCGCCCTACAGGCGGTCATCGACCTGCCCTTCGCCGTGTCGCCGGTGGTCGTCGGCGTCGCCCTGATTCTGCTGTGGGGTTCGGCGGGCGCACTGGGCTTCGTCGAGAACGATCTCGGCTTCAAGATCATCTTTGGGCTTCCCGGCATCGTGCTTGCCAGCATCTTCGTCACGCTGCCGTTCGTCATCCGCGAGGTCGAACCCCTGTTGCACGAATTGGGCACCGACCAGGAAGAAGCCGCATCCACCCTGGGCTCGCAGTGGTGGCAGACGTTCTGGCGGATCACTCTGCCGTCCATCAGGTGGGGTCTCACGTACGGCATCGTCCTGACCATCGCCCGCACGCTGGGCGAGTACGGCGCGGTCATCATGGTGTCGTCCAATCTGCCCGGCACGTCGCAGACCCTGACGTTGCTGGTCTCCGACCGCTATAGCCGTGGCCAGGAGTACGGCGCCTACGCGGTGTCGACACTGCTGATGACCGTCGCCGTGTTCGTGCTCGTCGTCCAGGTGATCCTCGACGCCCGGCGCGCCCGAGCGGCAAAATAGGCTTCGAACAAAAGGGACAACATGACTGCCTCCAATGCGATCACCGTGCGTGGCGCGAACAAGCGCTACGGGGACTTCGTCGCTCTGGACAACATCGACTTCGACGTCCCAGAGGGATCGTTGACCGCACTGCTCGGCCCCAGCGGTTCGGGTAAGTCGACACTCCTGCGGGCCATCGCCGGTCTCGATCAACCCGATACCGGAACCGTCACCATCAAGGGCGACGACGTCACGGGGGTGCCTCCGCAGCGTCGCGGCATCGGGTTCGTCTTTCAGCACTACGCGGCGTTCAAGCACCTGACCGTGCGGGACAACGTCGCCTTCGGGCTGAAGATTCGCAAGCGACCCAAGGCGGAGATCAAGGACAAGGTCGACAATCTGCTCGAGATCGTCGGGCTGGCCGGCTTCCAGACCCGCTACCCTGCCCAGCTGTCGGGTGGCCAGCGCCAGCGCATGGCGCTCGCCCGCGCTCTGGCGGTCGATCCGCAGGTGCTGCTGCTCGACGAACCTTTCGGTGCCCTCGACGCCAAGGTGCGCGAGGACCTGCGTGCCTGGCTGCGGCGTCTGCACGACGAGGTTCACGTCACCACCGTGCTCGTCACGCACGACCAAGCCGAGGCGCTCGACGTCGCCGACCGGATAGCGGTGCTGAACAAGGGCCGCATCGAGCAGGTCGGCTCGCCGACCGAGGTATACGACAATCCGGCCAACGGTTTCGTGATGTCGTTCCTTGGTGCGGTGTCCTCTTTGAATGGAACTCTGGTGCGCCCGCACGACATTCGCGTCGGCCGCAATCCCGACATGGCGATCGCGCTGGCCGACGGGAGTGTGTCGTCGACGGGTGTCATCCGCGCGACGATCGACCGAATCGCCGTACTGGGCTTCGAGGTGCGCGTCGAGCTCACCGGTGCGACCGACAACGCCCCGTTCACCGCGCAGATCACCCGCGGCGACGCCGAGGCACTGGCGCTCAAGGAAGGCGACACGGTCTACGTTCGCGCGACCCGTGTGCCTCCGATTCCCGGCGGCGCCGAGCTTCCTGCCGCCGACGGGCAATTCAGCGCGGCGGGTCTCCCCGCCAGGTGAAGCTGTTGACGTACTTCGCCATGTCCAGCGCCAGGAAGAAGTTGGCACCCGAGGGGTGACCTGAGCCGAAGTCCGGGCTGAACTCCCGGAACGGACCGGCCGCCGCGGCGATCAACGCGAAGTCGTTCTTCACGGCGACCATGATCAGGACCCGGTTCCGCCCGTCATCGCCGATGGCGTCGGCCGGGTAGTCGTCAGCCACCTCGCCGTACCCGAGCTGGTATCCGACGAAGGCGTTGGGAATCTCGTAGGCGAACGTCGCATCGGGGTAGTGGTCCCTGAGCAGGTCGTCCGCGATCTGGCGTGGCGTCTGACCATTCGCAGGCTGGCCGAACAGCCGAAGTGTTCCGCCATCCCCGGCGAGGAGATCCAGCACCACCCCGTTCGGCTCGAACGTGGCCTCGTACGCCGTACCCTCGCCGGGGTAGGAGACCGAGAACTCGCCGCTGGCGGGGGTGAAGCGGGGGTTGGTCGCGACGGGCTTGCTGATCGGCGGCGTGCCGCAGTCGGGTGGGCAGACGATGAGCGCCTCGGGTGGGGTGAGCCACATCGACAACGCGGCCGATCCCGCCATCACCAGCACTGCGACGAGGGCGACGACCACCAGCAACCGGACGGGAGACGTGGCCCGCACCGCGGGCGCCGCATACGACTCGTCGGGAACGGCGTAGCCCGGCCAGTCCGGCAGGGGGGCAGGAGCCGGAGGTGCGCTCATCGGCCTTCCGCCGACGGGCCAACGGGAACCGGACGAGGCGACCGCCGCGCCGCCCGTGACGTTCGCGAGGCGGCGTGCCCGGCCACCCCGCAGTGGGGACAGAACGGCAGATCGGGCACGACGTGTTCGCACTGCGGGCAGAGGATCGGGTTGTCGGGTGGCGCGTGATCCGGCTCCTCGTGCAGCAGCGTGGAGTGCACGACGATCCGCAGGGCGTACATGGCCAGTACCGCGAGCAGGCCGTAGATGCCCATCTCGACGTCGTTCGGAAGCGACAGGAAGTCGAGCACGCCCAGTCCCAGGTAGGCGGCGACACCGAAGGCGACCGCCGGGGCGGGGGAGGCCGGCGCGTACCACCGAGGCTTGGGCCGCGAGTCGGATCGCGGTGTGAACCACAGCACCGCGCCGATCGCCCCGCCCACCGCGGCCGCCGTCAGCGGTATCGCCACACCCTGGATGGCGCCCGCGATCACCAGATGAGTCGGTGAGGGGCCGTCGTCGTCGA
>JAOPWT010000320.1 GCA_025965555.1 Mycobacterium sp. | reverse complement strand
TAGGTACCGGCGTGGAAGTAGCCGTTCTTCAGCGTCGTCGCCAAGGTCTCCATGGAGCCGAAGTCGAAGTAGTAGCCGGCCCGCTCGCCCGAGACCGCCGTGTGAATGGCGTGGTGAATGTCGTCGTCCCACTGCGCCGTCAGCCCGTATCCACCGCGGTCACGGGGGGTGATGAGCCGAGGATCGTTGAGATCGCTCTCGGCGATCAGCGACAGCGGACGGCCCAATTGTGCTGCCAATGCGCCGGTTTCGGCCGACATCTCTTCGAGGATGTGCTCGGCGGTGGTGTCGAAGAGGGCGTGCACGGCGTCGAGGCGCAGACCGTCGGCGTGAAAGTCCCGCATCCAGCGCAACGCACATTCGATGATGTAGGCGCGGACCTCGTCGGAGTCGGCGTCGGCGATGTTGACCGACTCGCCCCACGGGGTGTTGCCCTTCGACATGTACGGGCCGAACCGTGGCAGATAGTTGCCTGACGGACCGAGGTGGTTGAAGACGGCGTCGATCAGCACGCCGAGTCCTCTGGCGTGGCAGGCGTCGACGAACCTCACCAGCGCGTCGGGGCCACCGTATGGCTCGTGCACCGCATACCAGAGCACTCCGTCATAGCCCCAGCCGTGAGTGCCGCCGAACGCGTTGACCGGCATCAGCTCCACGAAGTCGACACCGAGATCGACGAGGTGGTCCAGCTTCTCGATCGCTGCGTCCAACGTGCCCGTCGGCGTGAACGTTCCGATGTGTAGTTCGTAGATCACCGCACCCTCGATGGACCGTCCGCTCCAAGCGGAATCGGACCACGCGAACGTCGACGGATTCCACAGCTGCGACCGTTCGTGCACGCCGTCGGGCTGGCGTGGCGATCGGGGATCGGGCAGCACGGTCGGGTCGTCGTCGAGGACGAACCCGTAGCGGCTGTCCACGTGCGCGTCCACGACCGCCCGCCACCAGCCGTCGTCGGAGCGCGTCATGGGGTGCAGGACGCCGTCGACGTCGAGGCGGATCAGCTCCGGTTTCGGTGCCCAGACGGCGAATTCATGATCAGGCAAGGGTGCGCTCCAACAGTGTCGCGGGCAGGTCGGCGAAGAGTTCGGCCGCATCGGCCTTGCCGCGGAACGCCCGGCCGGTGATGCGATCCACCCAGTCACCGTCGGGCAGGGGCAGTGACGTGTCGCCCCATCCGGTTTCGGCGAGGCTGACCGTCCATCGTTGGACGGCCACCAGCACGTCGTCGCCGCGGCGGAAGGCCACCAGGTGGTTGGCCGCGGTGCCCTCGGCGAGGACGGGGGCGTAGCCGCCGGCCAGGTAGGCGGCCGGACGCTCGGCGCGCGAGTGCAGCGCGGCGGTGACGATGCGGATCTTGCTGTCGCTCAACGACTTCAAGGCACCACGGCGCACCTGATAGTCGACGGGCCTTCGATTGTCGGGGTCGACGAGACTGTCATCCCACAGCTCCGTGCCCTGGTACACGTCGGGAATGCCGGGGACCGTCAGCGACAGCAGCTTCTGAACGTTCGAATCGCTGCGGGCATGGACGTCGAGTTGCGCGACCAGGCCGGTCATCTCGACGCCGACCGGTCCGTCGATGACGTCGTCCAGCCAGGTGTGGACGGCGGCCTCGAATTCCTCGTCGGGATCGTTCCAGCTGGTGCGCAGGGCTGCCTCCCTGATGGCCTTCTCGGTATAGGCGTGAAGCCTGGACCGCAGCTCAGCGGTGATCTCACCGTCGGCCGGCCATACTCCGAAGGCGTTCTGCCACAGAAAGAGTCCGGTGGCCGCGTCCGGGGGTGGCGTCGTGAGCACCCACTTTCCGACCAGCTCGTTCCACAGCGACCGAACCTGGGAGAGCACCCCGATCCTGGCGCGGACGTCCTCGCCGCGCTTGGTGTCGTGGGTCGACAACGTGACCATCGCCGATGGCCAGTACCGTGCGCGCACCGCGGTGCTGTGGTGGAACTCCGCGGCGGTGACGCCGAAGCGGTCCGGCTCGCCACCGACCTCGTTGAGCGACACCAGTCGGGCATCGCGATAGAAAAGGCAGTCCTCGACCGACTTCGCCGTGACGGCACCGCACAGCTGTTGCAGCCGGGTGGCGGGTTCGACGTGGTTCAACGCGGCAGCGACGATTACCAGCGGCTCGCGCAATTCTGGCTCGGCAGAGGCGGTTTCGGCCAGCGCCGTTGGCATTACCGCCGTCAGTCCTCGGTAGTCGGACCGGTAGACGCCGATGTGTGAGAGCAGGGCGGCGACGGCGTCGGGCAGTCGCGGATGGTCGGCACCGACGGCTGCCACGATGGCACGGTGCAGGCGGGCAAGCTCGCTGGCCAGCGTCTCGGTGGCGGTCGCGACCTTGAGCTCCCGGATCGTCGCCTCGAGTGGCTCGTCGTCGCCCGCCCCCGCCGGGTCGATCAGCAGGCCACCGATCTCGCGGAGTGCGTCGTATCCCGTCGTGCCTGCGACCGCAAGCGAAGGCTCGAGTGCTTCATCGGGTGCGAGGATCTTCTCGATGACGATCCAGGCGTCGGGGCCCACGATCTCCCGTAGCCATACCAGATAGCCTGCCGGATCGGACAATCCGTCGGGATGGTCGATGCGCAGCCCGTCGACGAGGCCGTCGGTGAACCAACGTTTGACCTCGACGTGGGTGGCGTCGAACACGGCGCGATCCTCTTGCCGTAATCCGGCCAGGGACGTGATGGAGAAGAACCGCCGGTAGCCACATATGTTGTGCCGCCAGTCGATCAGCTTGTAGTGCTGGCGGTCGTACACCTCGGCGGGGGTGCCGGACCCGGTGTCGGGAGCGATCGGCCAAGAGCGGTCGCCGAGTCGCAGTACATCGCCGTCGACCTCGAGGTCGTTGACGTCGGCGTCGTCACC
>JAOPWT010000292.1 GCA_025965555.1 Mycobacterium sp. | reverse complement strand
GCGCGGGCGATCGCCACGCACTGACGCTGACCACCGGACAGCGATCCGATGGGGGCATCGACGTCGGGCAGGTCGATGCCCATCTTGTGCAGCTCGGAGATCGTCGTGGCACGCATCGCGTTGATGTTGAGCGACTTCAGCAGACCCTTCTTGCGGAGCTCCTGGCCCAGGAAGAAGTTGCGCCACACCGGCATCAGCGAAACAACGGCGAGATCCTGATACACCGTGGAGATCCCGTTCGCCAGCGCATCCTTCGGCGAATTGAAGGTCATCGCCTGTCCGTCGACCAGAAGCTCACCTTCGGTCTGCTGGTGCAGTCCTGCAATGATCTTGATCAGCGTCGACTTGCCTGCACCGTTGTCGCCGAGCACACCGGTCACCTGACCGGCGCCCACCCGAAGGTTGATGTCCTTGAGCGCGATGATGTTTCCGTAGCTCTTGCCAACGCCCTTGAGTTCGATCAATGGCGCCTCGCCGCCCGAGGGAGTCTCGGCCACCGGAAGTTCAGCAGTTGTACTCATCGATCTACCTCTTCGCTGCGTAGTTACGGAACACGTTGTTGGCGATCACCGCGAACAGCAGCATGGCGCCCAGGAAGAACTTGAACCAGTCGGGGTTCCAGCCGGCGTAGACGATGCCCTGGTTGGTCATGCCGAAGATGAATGCACCGATCAGCGTGCCGATCGCGGTGCCGTACCCGCCCGTGAGCAAGCAGCCACCGATGACCGCGGCGATGATGTAGAAGAACTCGTTGCCGATGCCCTGACCCGACTGAATCGTGTTGAACGAGAACAGAAGATGCATGCCCACGAACCAGGCGCAGAACCCGACGAACATGAACAGGCCGATCTTGACCTTGGTCACCGGCACACCAACGGCACGGGCACTGTCCTGGTTGCCGCCGACCGCGAAGATCCAGTTTCCGACGCGGGTCTTGAACAAGACATAGGTGGCGATGAGGGTGAACAGGATCCACCACAGCACGGTGATCCGAACGTTGATCGGGCCCAACGGAATCGTCGAGGCGAAGACGGTCTTGCCGGAGTCGAACCCTGCCATGTCGGACACACTCGGCGTCGCGACCTGTCCGGAGAGCAACTTCGTGACCGCCAGGTTGATGCCCGCCAGCATGAAGAACGTGCTGAGGGTGATCAAGAACGACGGGATCTTGGTCTTCATCACCAGGTAACCGTTGAAGAATCCGACGGCCAGCGAAACGGCAAGGGCCAACAATGCGCCGATCCAGAGGTTCAGGTGCAGGTTGTACGCGAGCATGGATGCCGCAAGCGAACTGGTGGTGACCGCGACGCCAGTCGACAAGTCGAATTCACCACCGATCATCAGCATCCCGACGCCGACGGCCATGATGCCGATCGTCGAGCTCGCGTAGAGAACCGTCGCCATCGATTCCGGCGACCGGAACGGCGGAGCCACGATGAGGAAGAAGATGAAGATGCCGATCGCGCCGACTGCCGCGCCCATTTCGGGGCGAATCAGTAGGCGCTGCAGCTTGTTCTGCTCCCTCACGCGTTCATCGGTAACGACCTTGTGAGTTACGAGATCGAGATCTGCTTGTGTTGACATGATTTCCCTCTTCGCCTTGATGACTTAGCGTGTGCCGGACTTGGCCAGCGAGGCCACTGCGTCGATGTTGGACGAGTCGATGAACGACGGTCCGGTCAGGGTCGGCGCGCCGCCGCCGATCACGTTCTTGTTGTTGATGTACAGCCACAGCGCGTCGACGGCGAGGTACCCCTGGAGGTATGGCTGCTGATCGACGGCCCACTGGACCTGGCCACCCTTGATCGCGTCGACCAGGGCGGCGTTGGTGTCGAAGGTGACGATCTTGGCCTGGCTGTTGGCATTGCCGACCGACTGAATCGCGGTCAAGGCGATGGGCGCGCCCAACGCGACGACGTGGTCCACCGTCGGGTCCTGCTGCAGCTTCGCGGTGATGGTGGACTCGACAGAGGGCATGTCCTTGCTGTTGACGTTGAGGATCTCGGTTGAACCCTTGAAGCCCTGCGTCACACCGGCGCAACGTGATTCGAGGGCGACCTGGCCCTGCTCCTGGATGACGCAGATGACCTTCTTGGCGCCGTCGCCATTGAGCTTCTCGCCCGCGGCGATGCCTGCCAGCTTCTCGTCCTGACCGAAGTACTCCTGTACCCCCAGCTGCTTGAAGTTGTCGAAGCCCGAGTTGAAGGCGGTCACCGGAATGCCCGCGGCCAAGGCGGCCTTGACCGCGGGGGCCATGGCGTCGGGCTTGGCCAGCGTGACGGCGATGCCGTTGACCTTGCTGTCGAGGGCGCTCTGGACGAGGTTGGCCTGGTTGGGCGCTTCGGGATCCGAGGAGTACCGCAGCTCGATGTTGTCCTTGTCCGCGGCGGCCTGGGCCCCCTTGCGTATCAGGTCCCAGAACGAGTCGCCGGGAACCTCGTGGGTGATCATCGCGACGACCGCGCGCGGCGTGTTCACTCCGCCTCCCGTGCCCCCACCCGCGCCCGACTCCGCGGGCTTGCCGCCGGTGCTTGAACACGACACGAGCCCGAGGGCGATTACCCCTGCTCCAGCGGCGGCTGCCAGCCGAACAAACTTCATCGTCTCTCCTGTCTGCGAGTGCCGTACGACACGGCCTTGGACACGATGTAATACGGGTCACAACGGAAAGTCAAGACTTTGTTCGGACATTAGGACTGCAAGTCATAAGGGTCTGGACGGCTCGAAGTTTGCCAGCCATCCCGCGGTGCGGTGCTCGTGCGCGGCACGAATGCGCCATCCCCCGACACGCGCACGTGTCGGGGGATGGCGGTCGACCTACTTGCGATCAAGCGTTGGCGGCGGCGCGCCGTTGCCCCTCTGCCTCGAAACGGTCCTCGAGTTCTTCCAATGTGGTGCCCTTGGTTTCGGGTACGAAACGCTTCACGAAGAGCCAGGATCCGACGTTGACCACGACGAACAGCAGGAAGGTGCCGGTCGACCCGAGCGCCGAGTTCAGCACGGGGAAGGCGAAGGAGATGATGGCGTTGGTGCACCACAGCACGAATACCGCGATGCCCATTGCGAAACCGCGAATGCTGAGGGGGAAGATCTCCGACAGCAGCAGCCACACGCATGTGCCGATGAACATCTGGACGAACGCAACGAACACGATCATGCACGCCAGAATCACGTAGCTACGCGTGGTCGACTCCGAGAGGAGGAAGGTCAGCGACAGTGCCAACTGGGCGCTGGCCACGCCCGCGAACCCGATGAGCAACATCGTGCGTCTGCCGACGAAGCCAAGCAGGATGATCCCGATGATCGTGGTCACCACCGACGTCACGCCGACGGCGATGGTAGCGACGAGCGAGGCGCTCACCCCGAGCCCGCTTTGGGCCAGAATGGTCGGGGCGTAGTAGTTGACCGTGTTGATGCCGGTGGCCTGCTGCACGACCGCCAGCCCGCACCCGATCAGGACGACGCGGCGGATCCATGGCACGTCACGAATCACCGAGAACGGCGTGCGCCTCAGTGTCGGCGTGCGCTCGGCGTGCTCGACGATCGCGGCGAATTCGAGGTCGGCTTCGCGATCGTCGAGGCTGTACCCGAGCACCCGGCGGGCATCGTCCATGCGGCCCTTCAACCCGTACCAGCGGGGCGAGTCCGGGAGCGCCATCATGCCCACCAGCAGGGCGATCGCCGGCACCGCGGCGACCGCGAGCATGATGCGCCACACGTGCGGATCATGAATCACCTTGTCCAACAGCGCGTTCATGGCGAACGCCAGCATCTGCCCGGTCACGATCATCAATTCGTTGATGGTCACCATCCGACCGCGTCGAGTTGGCGGCGCCATCTCGGCGAGGTACAGCGGGCAGGTCACCGATGCCGCACCGACACCAATGCCGAGGATGACGCGCGCGGCGACCATGACCTGGACGTTCGGCGCAAGTGCACATCCCAGCGCGCCAACCAGGAAGATGCACGCACACAACAGCAGGGTTCGCTTCCTGCCGAGGCGGTCAGCGACCCGACCCCCGAAGAGTGCGCCGAGCGCGGCCCCGGGGAAGAGCAGCGAACTCACCACCGTGGCTTCACCGAACGAGCTCAGATCCAGGTCGTCCTTCATGTACAGCAGGGCCCCCGAGATCACCCCCGTGTCGTAGCCGAACAGCAAGCCACCAAGCGTGGCGATCACGGTGAGTTTGGTCAGGAATCTGCCGGAGGATCGCCCCTGGCGGGACGCGGACGATGTCGTCATGGTGGTTCCGTTCTTGGTCGGGTGGGAAGGGTGATGTTCAAACTTGCTGCGACGCCATGGCATTCGCGGCCAGCAGGGAGGAGGCGGCCACTTCGAGGCCCTCGAGCTGACCGAGTTCGACGTCCTCGTGTTCGATGTTGACGGCCATGTCGGTGTCGACGCGGTTGAGCGCGGCCAGGAATCGAGACCAGAATTCGACGTCGTGACCGCGACCGACGGCGACGAAGTCCCAACTCGAGTCCTCCGGCCACCGATTGACGGTGTGCCGCCCACCCAGTGAGGTCGGGTGGTCGCTGACGGGTGTGCGAGTGAAGCGGTCGTCGAGCACGCCGAAGACTGCGCACGCGGGGTTGATCCGGGTGTCCTTGGCGGCGGCGTGGAAGACGAGCTCGCCGAGGTAGTCGATCGCCGCGATCGGGTCGATGCCTTGCCAGAACAGATGACTGGGATCCATCTCGGCACCGACGTTGGTCGCCCCACACTTGTCCACGAGTCGCAGCAACGTGGGCGGATTGAAGACGAGATTCTGCGGGTGCATCTCGATGCAGACCTTGACGCCGTGGTCGCGGGCCAAGGCGTCGATCTCGCGCCAGAACGGTACCGCGACCTCGACCCACTGATAGTCGAGTGAATCCAGATAGCCACTGTCCCAAGGGTTCACGTGCCACGCCGGCCACTGACCGCCGGCATGGGCGGCGGGCAGGCCCGACATCGTGACCACGCGCCCTACACCCAGCTTTTCGGCGAGGCGGATGGCGTTGCGCAGGTCTTCGGCATCTTCGGGCCCGACCTCGGGGTCGGCGTGCAACGGGTTGCCGTTGACGTTGAGGCCGGTGAGCTTGATGCCGACCGCGTCGAAGATCGCGGAGTAGGCGGCCGGATCCAGCTCACCGCTCAGCAAGGCCGTGACCGGCAGGTGCGGAGTGGGCAGGAAGCCGCCTGCGTTGATCTCGGCACCATTGAGCCCGAGCGCCTTGATGATCGTCAGCGCATCCCGCAGCGGCCTGTCGTGCAAAACCGCCGTGTACACCCCTAAGTCCACGGGTTCCCTCCCTTACTAAAGCGCGTTAGTAACGCGCGTGAGGTCTAATATGGACCCACCGTTGCACTGTGTCAACGGTCACATCGAAGGAGGCCTCGGGTGCCGCTCGTCCCCGCTGCAGAGAAGCACCCCCGCCGCAGGCCCACGATGGCCGACGTCGCCACCAGGGCCGGCGTGTCCCGCACGCTCGTGTCGTTCATCCTGGACGGCAAGCCAGGAGCCAGCGAGGAGACCAAACGGCGTGTCCTCGCAGTCGCCGAAGAACTCGGGTACCGGCCCGACTCGGCCGCGCGACTGCTGGCTCGCGGTCGGAGCCGAACGCTCGGTGTCCTGATGGACGTCCAACAGCTGTTCGAGGCAGAGCTCGTCACCGGCATCTATCCCGCCGCCGAGGCTCGCGGGTACGAGGTGCTCCTCGCCGCAAACCTGCCCGACCGCACGGAATCGGTGCCCGTCGACGCGTTGCTCAGTCACCGCTGCGGCGGCTTGATACTCCTCGGTCCGGCATCCGATGCCGGCTATCTGCAAGCACTCTCGGAGAAGGTTCCGGTCGTCGTCGTCGGGCGCCGCGTCGCAGGCGGACCCGGCCTTGCCACGGTGCGAACCGACGACGCGAAGGGAATCCGGTTGGCGGTGAACTACCTGATCGACCTCGGGCACCGGGCCATCCACCACGTCGACGGCGGTGTTGATCCGGGGTCGGTGGAGCGACGCCGCGCATATCGTGCGGCGATGCGCAGTCAGGGGATGTCGGAGTTCGCCAGCGTCATCCCGGGTGCTCACAACGAGGCGGCTGGTGCGAACGCCGCGCGGCAGATGCTCGCCGCTGCCCAGTTGCCGACCGCGGTACTCGCCGGCAACGACCGGTGTGCACTAGGTCTGCTCGACGTCTTCACCAGGGCAGGCGTCGACGTCCCCGGCGACCTTTCACTGATCGGGTACGACGACAGCCACCTGTCTGACAATCCCCGCATCGATCTGACCACGGTGCATCAGGACGCCAAGGCGCTGGCACAGCATGCGGTGAGTCTGGCCATCGACATGTTGGAGGGCCAGACTCGGGCCGGAACGGACGTGGTCCTCGATCCGACGTTGGTCATCCGCGGCACCACTGCGGCGCCTCGGGCTCCCTACCGGTCGACGAGCGTGGTCTCGAAGTAGTACCTCGACGCGCGGT
>JAOPWT010000282.1 GCA_025965555.1 Mycobacterium sp. | reverse complement strand
CATCTGGGCATCCACGCAGACACCCCATGAGTTGCGTGCGTTCAGCGCAAGGCTTTTAGGTATTCCCGCGCAACACGTCCGGGTGATCATGCGCGATACCGGGGGCGGTTTCGGCCAGAAGGTCGTCCCGATGCGCGAGGACATGTGCATCCTGCTGGCGGCGCGCAAGGTGCCCGGCGCGCTGAAGTGGATCGAGGACCGGCGCGAGAACCTGATGTCCGCTGGCCAGGCCCGCCACGTAGATGGAATGGCCAGGATGGCCTTCGACGACGACGGCAACTTCCTGGCCGTCGACATCGACTTCGCGCAGGACGTCGGCTCGTACCCGACGCCGTATCCAGTGCTGACCACGGCGGCCATCGGCATGTTCTTCCCTGGGCCCTACCGCGTGCCCAAGGCCAGTTTCGCGTACAAGACGGTGTTCTCGAATACCGCTGGGCTGCATGCCTATCGCGGTCCGTGGCAGTACGAGACGTTGGCCCGCGAGATTCTCATCGACATCGCGGCCCGCAAGATGGACATGGACCCCGTCGAGGTGCGACGACGCAACCTCCTGCGCGGCGACGAGATGCCGTACTTCAATCCCAACGGCATGCCGTATGACCACGTCGCCCCGGCCGATACGTTCGAGCAGGCCGTCAAGATCCTCGACCACGAGGGCTTCCGCAAGCAACAGGCCGAGGCGTTGGCGCAGGGGCGCTACCTCGGTCTCGGCTTCTCCGCCTACATCGAGCCGACCGCCGCCGCCACCGGGCACCTGGCCACCGAGGGCGCCACCATCCGAATGGAGTCGACCGGCAAGATCAACGTCTACGTGAACGGCGGGTCGTCGGGAAACAGCATCGAGACGACGGTCGTTCAGCTCACCGCGGACGTGCTCGGCGCCGCGATCGAGGACGTGGCGACCATCCAGGGCGACACCGCGGTGACGCCGTACGGGGCGGGCACGCAGGGCAGTCGCAGCGGGCCCATGACGGCGGGTGCCGTCAACGAGGCGGGCACCATGCTGCGCGACCGGATCATCGCAATGGCAGCACACCGACTCGGCGTCGAGCCCGCCGAGATCGAGCTGGCGAACTCGCGGGCCAACGTGCGGGCCGATCCCGAGAAGTCGGTCAGCTTCGCCGACCTGGCGTACCGCGCCTACTACGATCCACAGCAACTGCCGCCGGGGACGTCGGCGTCACTCGAGGCCACGACTCGCTTCACCTCGTCGGCAATGATCCACTGGGCCAACGCAACTCATGCCTGCACCTGCGAGGTGGACATCGCAACCGGGCACGTCACGCTGACGCGCTACATCGTCAGCGAGGACGTCGGGGCCATGATCAACCCGAATGTGGTCGAGGGCCAGATCGCCGGAGGCACGGTGCAGGGCATCGGCGGCGCACTGCTGGAGAACCTGGCCTACGACGACGACGGCAACCCCCTGTCCTCGACGTTCGTCGACTATCTGCTGCCGACGGCGACCGAGGTGCCGTCGATCGAGTACGGGCACGTCGAGATCCCCGGCCCGGGAGTCGGCGGGTACAAGGGCGTCGGCGAGGGCGGCGCCATCGGATCGACACCTGCCGTGATCAACGCCATCAACGATGCGCTCGCACCGCTCGGAGTGACCTTGACTCACCTGCCCGCGACCCCCGCCGCGATCGTCGAACTGCTCGAAGCACGTCAAGCATGTGAAGGAAGGGACCACTAGCGGTGGAACTCAACAACGAATTCCGGGTTGCGGTACCCGCGACGAAGACCTGGGAGGTGCTCACCGACATCGAGCGGGTCGCCCCATGCCTGCCCGGTGCCACCCTGCTGTCCGTCGACGGCGACCACTTCACCGGCGCGGTGAAGGTCAAGGTCGGCCCAATCACGGTGTCGTATCAGGGCGAAGCGTCCTTCCAGGAGAAGGACGAGGCGGCTCACCGGGTCGTGCTCACGGCCAACGGCAAGGAGACGCGCGGCAACGGCAACGCGGCCGCGGTCGTGACCGCGCAACTGAAGGACGAGGGCGACGCCACCACCGTCGTCATCACCACCGACCTGACCATCTCGGGCAAGGCCGCGCAGTTCGGTCGCGGAGTGCTGGCGGACGTTTCGAGCAACCTCATCACGCAGTTCGCCAAGAGCCTGGAGGCCGACCTGCTGGCGGGCACCGCACCGAAGCTCGCAGGCTCCGCGCCGACGGCAGCAGTGCCGGCCGATGCCGGCGACTCCGTCGACCTCCTCAAGGTGGTGGCACTGCCCATCGCCAAGCGCGCCGCGCCGGTCGTCGTCGCCGCGGCAGCCGCCGCCGCGCTCGGCTTCGCACTGGGCCGCCGGAATCGTCGCTCGTCAGGACTTCCGACCACGTTGCGGCCAGAGGACATTCACGCTGCGCTGCTGCGACTGCTGTCATGAAGGCGGCCAGCTTCGCCTACCACCGGCCCGACACCGTCGAAGATGCGGTTGGGCTCCTCCACGAGTACGGCGACGACGCCAAGATCCTCGCGGGCGGACAGAGCCTGGTGCCCATGCTGGCCATGCGACTGACGCACTTCGAGAATCTCGTCGACATCTCACGGGTGGCGGAACTGCAGAGCATCGATCTCGAGGACGGTGTGGTCCGCATCGGCGCCGCGACTCCCCATGCCTACGTCGGAATGGACGACGAGGTCGCGGAGTCGGTGCCCCTGCTGACCTTGTCGACGCCGCACATCGGTCACTTCCAGATCCGCACCCGTGGCACCCTCGGCGGTGCTATCGCCCATGCCGACCCGGCCGCGGAGTACGCGGCGGTGGCACTGACACTCGACGCCTCCATCGAGGCCGCGTCGGCACGGGGGCGCAGGCAGATCCCGGCGTCGGACTTCTTCACCGGCCTGTGGGAGACCGCACTCGCGCCGGACGAGATCCTGACGGCGGTCCGCTTCCCGGTGTGGTCGGGTCGCACCGGATTCGCCATCCACGAGTTCGCCAGGCGCCATGGCGACTTCGCCATCGCGGGTGCGACGGTGGCCGTCGAACTCGACGACGACGATCGGGTCGTCCGCTGTGGCATCGGCCTGCTCGGCCTCGGCTCCACGCCGAAGCGCGCCACCATCGCCGAGGACGCCGTCGTCGGTACGGCGGTCACCGACATCACCCCCGAGGAGGTCGGCAGGCTCGCGATGTCCGGCCTCGCGGACGTTCCCGCCGACCTTCAGGGATCGGCGTCGTATCGCACCCGGGTGGGCGCCGCCATGGTGGCGCGGGCCTGGGCCGAAGCCACGGAGGCGCGCCATGCATGAACTACCCGTTCAGTTGACCGTCAACGGCAACGGTCACGCCGGCGTCGTCGAGCCTCGGGTGACCCTTGCCGACTTCCTACGCGAGACCTGTGGGTTGACCGGCACCCACCTCGGCTGCGAGCACGGGGCGTGCGGCGCATGCACGGTGCTGTTGGACGGCCAGGCAGTGCGGTCGTGCCTGATCTTCGCGGTCCAGGTGGACGGCCAGGAGGTGACCACGGTCGAGGGGATCGCCTCCTCCGACGGCGAACTGTCGCCCATCCAGTCGGCGATGCGCGAATGCCATGGCCTGCAGTGCGGCTTCTGCACCCCTGGCTTCGTCACGTCCATCACCGCGTTGCTGCGTGACAATCCCACTCCGACCGACGACGAGATCCGTGAAGGCTTGTCGGGCAACTTCTGCCGCTGCACCGGCTACCAGGGAATCGTCAATGCAGTTCACCTGGCAGCGGAGAAGATGCAGAGCTGACCGTGCCCGCCGAGTAACACCGGTTCGTCGTCAACCGATACTCCTACGAGAATTTGCTGGCGTACTGTTGGTGCTTGGTTTTCTCGTGACAGGGGATGCGGATGAGATCGAAGAACTTCGGGGCTGCGCTGCTCGTCGCAGTGGGCATGTCCCTGACACTGGCCATGGCGGCCCCGGCGCAGGCCGACCCCGCCGACGACCAGAGAGCCGAACAGATCGATCAGGCCTTCCTGAAGGCGCTCAAGGATCAGGGCATCTCGGTGAAGTCGGACGCCTTCGCCATCGACCTGGCCCACTCGACGTGCGACGTGTTGACTCGCACCGGCTCGGTGGAGAACGCGTTGCGCCACATCAAGAACGCCACCGACTGGACGGACAGCAAGAGCATCGGCGGGTTCGGCAGCCTTGCGGTACAGGGCTACTGCCCGAAGTCGATGCCCAAGCAGTAGCTCAGCCCTCGAGTTCGGCCAAGGCTTCTGCCGGAGTCTTGCCGGTCTGGACCATCGTCGTGGAGAACCTCGTCAGCTGAGAGTAGAAGTTGACGCATGGACATTGGCTTCATCGGGTTGGGAAACATGGGCTCCGGCATGGCGGCGAATCTGCTGAAGGCGGGTCATGGGGTCGCCGCGTACAACCGCTCACAAGACAAGGTCGACGCCCTCGTCGCACAGGGCGCCCGCCGGGCTCACACCGTCGCCGAGGCCTGCGGCGGTGAGGCCGTGATCTCCATGCTGGCCGATGACGCCGCCGTCGAGGCCGTGACCTTCGGCGCGGACGGCATCATCGCGAATCTGGCCAAGGGGGCCGTGCACGTCTCGTCGTCTACGATCAGCGTCGCGCTGGCCGAGCGCCTCGTCGCCGCTCACGCCGAGGCGGGCCAGCGCTTCGTCGCAGCGCCGGTGTTCGGCAGGCCGGAGGCCGCGGAGGCGGCCAAGCTCTTCGTCGTGGCAGCTGGCGATCCGGCTGCGGTGCAGGCGGTTTCACCGCTTTTCGACGCGATCGGGCAACGCAGCTTCGTGGTCTCGGACGACCCGACGGCGGCCAGTCTGATAAAGCTCAGCGGCAACTTCCTCATCGCGTCCGTGATCGAATCGCTCGGTGAGGCGATGGCGCTCGTCGGCAAGGCAGGCGTCGACAAACAGCAGTACCTCGAGATCCTCACCTCGACTCTGTTCGGCGCACCGGTCTATCAGACCTACGGCGGGCTGATCGCCCGCGAGGAGTTCGAACCCGCGGGGTTCGCCGCCCCCCTCGGATTCAAGGACGTCCGGCTGGTACTGGCCGCGGGTGAGGAGTTGCGGGTGCCGCTACCACTGGCGAGTCTGCTGCGTGACCGCTTCCTGACACTGCTGGCCACGGGCGGCGAGCACCTCGACTGGTCGGCGGTCGGGGCGCTGTCGGCCTGGGAGGCGGGCGGCAAGAGTCCCGTCGGCTAGTTCACGACGCCCCGCAGACCGTCGGCGCCGAAGACGGGTTCGAGCATCGCCGAGTAGTCGGGGCCACGACGAACCAGCTGACCACCGTCGACGTTGATGACCTGTCCGGTGATCCAGCTCGCCGCATCGCTGAGCAGGAACACGGCGGCGTTCGCGATGTCCTCGACCTCGCCGACCCGCGGCAGTGGTGTACTGACCCGGTAGTCCTCGCTGAGCTCCGGCGAATCCAGCACTAGCGCGACGAGTTCGGTACGAATCAAGCCGGGCCGGATCGAGTTGACCCGAACCCAGGACGCTCCGAGCTCGTCGGCTCCCAGCTGCATGAGGTGATCGATCGCCGACTTGCTAACGCCGTAGGCGCCGAACCACCGGTGGGTGTTGCTCGCCGCGACCGACGAGATGCCGATGAACGACCCGCCGCCCCCGCGGACCATCTCCCTGGCGCTGTGTTTGAGCATGTACATGCTGCCGTTGACGTTGAGGTCGACGGTTCGCCGCCACGCCTCCGAGTCCACCTGGGTGATCGGGCCGATCGTCTCGGAGCCACCCGCACAGTGCACGACGCCGTTCAGCCGTCCGTGCCAGGCAGTGGCGGCTTCCACCATCCGGCCGACCTCGTCCTCGTTGGTGACGTCGGCGGGTTCATAGCGCACCGAGCCTGCACCGTCACCGGCCTGCGCCTGGATCTCGTCCTTTGCGGCGGCGAGGCGGTCGGCGTTGCGGCCGACGAGCACCACGTCGCCACCAGACGCCACGACCGCTGCGGCGACGCCTTTGCCGATACCGCTGCCACCGCCGGTGACGATGACTGTCCGATCCGCCAACGAGAGCTGCACGATTGCCCCTTCACGAGAAACTAGAACACGTTCTCGTCATCGAACCACACCCGTCGATCCGGGCGGCACAGCGAACGGGGAGGGCACCCACAGAAACCGTACGCGCGCACCAGAATCTGCCTTGATCACGGTCGAATCCCCACTCTCTGGGCGTATCGTCGACAAAGTCATGTGGCCAAGGACAACACGGGCTCACCTAGAGAAAGCGTGGCGATGGCAAACCTTCAGATCTCAGCACGGCGACTGGTTCTCGCCGGCGGTTTCGCACTCGCGATCACAGCAGCACCCGCGGTCGCCGCCTTCACCGCTCCGTCGCTCGCGCCGTCGTTCGGCGCTGCCTGCCCCAACGGTGAGACCGAGGACACCTTCACCGACGTGTGCACCCCCGACATGGTCCCGAACTCACCGGCGCCACAGGGCGGACTGCCCGAGGTCGACGGGATTCCGTGCACCGGCGGCAACTCCGGCCAGTGCATCGGCCTGTCCGAGGACGCACCGCAGTACGTGGCGCCGAACTCGACGGTCGGCTCGAGCCCGACCGTCACCGGCTCCACCAACTAGCTGCGGTCCGCGACACGCTTTCAGGGAACCAGCGGTATCTGCCCAGACTGCTGGCGGCTTCCCTACAATCCACGCATGCCGAACTTCGAGTTCTCTGCACGTCGCCTCGTCCTTGCCGGCGGATTCGCGCTCGCCGTCGCCGCCGCTCCGGCGGTGGCTGCGTTCGCGGTCCCCTCGGTCATTCCCGCTTCGCACATGGCTGACTGCGCCTCCGGCGAGGACGCGGATCAGTACACCGGCGAGTGCGTCCCCTTCGCCGTGCCCAACTCGCCTGCGCCGTTCTCCACGCCTGCGGGCAACCCGGACATCCCCGAGATCGACGGCGTCCCGTGCACCGGCCGCGACTCCGGTGCGTGCATCGGCCTGGCCGAGGACGCGCCGCAGTACGTGCCGCCGACCTCGTCGGTCGGGTCGAGTCCGACGGTGACCGGTTCCACCGACTAACCACGGGGCTGCGACGCGTTCTCAGTGAACCTGCGGAACCTGTGCAGATTCCCTGCAGCGTCCTTACAATTCACGCGACGAGCCGTCAATAACCACGGATAACCACGGATAACCACGGAAACTCCCGGAAACCACAGAAAGCGTGACCATGCCGCACCTTGAGTTCTCTGCCCGACGCATCATCCTCGCCGGCGGATTCGCGCTCGCTTTCGCCGCCGCTCCCGCGGCGGCTGCCCTCGTCCCGGTGACCGCCAACGCCGCGCCTGCGGCGTCGTGCCCCGCAGGTGAGGAAGAGGATCTGTACAGCGGTGCGTGCCTCCCGCACACCGTCCCGAATTCGCCGGTCAACAACGGCCTTCCTGCGTCCCCGATCACGGAGATTCCCGGCGGCTCCCTGCCTTCGGTCAACGGCGTCCCCTGCACCGGTGCGAATACCGGTCAGTGCATCGGCCTTCAGGAGAACGCGCCGAAGTTCGTGCAGCCCCCGACGAGCATCGACGGCCAGTAACGGCGATCAGGCTCTGGGCGGCTCGACGAGTCGCCTAGAGTTGTGCCATGGCTGCCAAACCAGATCCCGCTGAAATCGGTGACGTCGAGCCCCTGGCCGACAGCACCGCCCGCCAGGCCAGGCGCGTCGTCGCCGCCTATGCAACCGATGCGGACGAATGTCGCGTCTTCCTGTCCATGCTCGGCATCGGACCGGCAAAGCTCGAGGCGTAGGTGAGCTCAGGAGGAGGCGATCCAGCCGACTCCGGGACTTCCGACTTCGTTGCGGAGGGCGAGTCCGACTTCGTGGTGGTGGCGAACCGGCTGCCGATCGACATGGAGCGACTGCCCGACGGCACTACGGCGTACAAGCGCAGCCCGGGCGGGTTGGTGACTGCGTTGGAGCCGTTGTTGCGGCAGCGACGCGGGGCCTGGATCGGTTGGCCGGGAATCACCGACGGCGACGAGGATCCCATCTTCGAGGAGGACCTCGAAATGCGGCCGGTGCGACTGTCCGCCGACGACTTCGCGGACTACTACGAAGGCTTCTCGAACGCCACCCTGTGGCCGCTGTACCACGACGTGATCGTCAAGCCGATCTATCACCGGGAGTGGTGGGACCGCTACGTCGACGTCAACCGGCGCTTCACCGAGGCGACGGCCAGCGCCGCAGCGCACGGCGCCACGGTGTGGGTCCAGGACTATCAGCTGCAACTGGTGCCGAAGATGCTGCGCATGCTGCGCCCGGACCTCACCATCGGCTTCTTTCTGCACATCCCTTTTCCACCCGTCGAACTGTTCATGCAGATGCCGTGGCGCACGGAGATCATCGAAGGTCTTCTCGGTGCCGACCTGGTCGGGTTCCATCTGCCCGGTGGCGCGCAGAACTTCATGATCCTGGCGCGACGCCTCGTCGGTGCCAACACCTCGCGGGCCAGCGTCGGCGTGCGTTCCCGCTTCGGCGAGATCCAAGTCGGCTTCCGCACCGTGAAGGTGGGCGCCTTCCCGATCTCGATCGACTCGGCCGACCTGGACACCAAGGCGCGCAACCGCGTAGTCCGGCAGCGCGCCAAAGAGATTCGCGCCGAGTTGGGCAACCCACGCAAGGTGCTTCTCGGTGT